>NZ_JBNDIT010000006.1:0-242161 GCF_050434545.1 Comamonas sp. 4034
ACCGAGCTGGGCACGCCCCAAACGGTGGCCGTGGCATAACTACGTCTGGGGTTTGGGGAGACTCAGTCCCAAACCGATTTATGCAACAAGGCCCTCTCAGTATCTTGCAGCCTTATACCCCGGGTTCTGGGAATATACAGAGCAATGGCGGATACATCACACTTCCGCCATATGTACGGGAGATCACTGTTACCGCCTTTGGCTCTGGAAATGCAGACTTTTCAGGCACCGACATTTACATGGCGGATGCACCCAGCATCAGCAAGGCGTTTGCACCATTAGCGGTTACACCTGGAACGCAGTCCACCTTAACAATCACGTTGAAGAACCCGGGTTTAGGTGCTCCCATTCCTGGGGTGAGCGTTACCGATGCACTGCCCGCTCCATTGAAACTTGTAAGCGCCTCTCATACCTGCACCGGTGGCACATTGACCGCAGCAGCTGGCTCCACCTCAGTCACTTTGACCGGATCCACGCTGCCGGTGGCTGGCTGCCAGATTTCCGCAGTGGTGGAATGGCCAGGCGACGCGGCAGGTATTTCAGCTTGCACAGCAACTCCAACTGTTACCAACCGAATTACGCCTCCTGCACAATTTAGCACCGCAGTTGGTCAACTCAATACCGAGGCTCTGGCCGATCTCAGTTGCTCATACACGCCGCCAGCAGTTAGTGTTGCCTGCACACCTAATGAATTGTTCGACTCCCCCAATCAGGAGTCTATTTGTACCATTACATCAAGTGCTGCTGCTGGACCTTCTGGTTTGAACGTGAACCTCACATTGCCTCAAAGCAATCCAAGATATTCCTCGACTTGCCCCGCGACAATCTCCATTCCTGCAGGGCAAACCTCTGCCATCTGCACGATCACGGCCACAGCAAACACTGTGGTTGGTGACGGTGATGTGATGGCCGAGCTCTCGATTACAGCACCTAGTACTGTAACGGACTACACCATCTCAGGCGCTCCAGCTCAAGTAGCGGTAAAAGATGATGACAAGCCTGGGCCTGTTTCTGCGGCTCCAGTGCCTACGCTCCATGAGTGGGCACTGATCGGATTGGCCACTCTAGTTGCAATGGTTGGTTTTGGCCGACTTCGTAGGCGTCAGAGCTAAAGCACGCAAGCCACCCCATCGGGTGGCTTTTTAATGCACCGCACAAACGAAAAAATTGCCTCCCCAGTACCATAGTGGCGCGGGGAGGCTCTTAGTTTGGGCTAGATGGCCTATCTAAGCCTTATAGAAGTCGGCTATTTCAGCCTATTCTTCACGATTTGAAGTGCTCAGTATCGGCCACCACCGTGACCACCTGCGCCATAGCCAACGTCGCTGCGGCCACTTGAGCGGAAGCCGTTCTCGCCATATCCACCAGAACTTCTGGATTCTTCACGAGGGCGGGCAAGGTTGACAACAATTTGTCGACCGTCAACGGACATGCCATTCAGGCCTTTAATCGCGGCCTGTGCAACATCAGCTGATGCCATCTCTACAAAGCCGAAGCCTTTGGAGCGACCCGTATCGCGATCCATCATTACCTTGGCAGATGACACGTCGCCGAATTCAGCAAAGTTGTCCTTCAGGCTGGAATCGGTTACGGAGTAGGGCAAGTTGCCCACATAAATTTTGTTGCTCATGTCGGAGCCTTTCTAGATTAGCGTGCGCTAAGAAGTGACGCACTGGTCGAATACAGACGCGAAGATTTGCGCTGGATATGCGATGGGGATGGGATTGGATCTGGGGTCACCAGATCATCAACATGCAGGCGGGTTAGGCATGCTCGACTGCAGCCAGCCCTGGGTGACGGCAAACATTCGAGCGGCCTCGCTAGAGGCGAAGGTTCTGTCAAAGCGGAACACGCGGCAGTAGTTTCCATTGCCTTGTGAACGCTGAACCGAAAAAGAGGCGCGGAAACGACCACTGACGGTTTGATGAGTCGCGGGCGAAACGACGTACTTGCCCATGGGAATAGAAGACTTAAAAATGAAGATCAATCAGAAGCACAAGCCTCGTCGGCCTGGAGGGCTTAAAAGTACTCTGTTGACTGCAGCCCTACAAGTCAACATGGCGAATTTCGCTGAAGATGCTTTGGGGTGGCGTTGAGCCACCTAGAAGCAAACAAATAAGGTACTGCACATTGAGTGCACGCTTCTTTGTGCGGCCACTATACATCAATTGCCATAAAGTCCGCTATCTTTATTATTTTCAACAATGAAACAACACTACCCGTTGCACCTTGGCAATCGGTACTTGAGGAGAGACTCTACACGTAAGTCTTTGTGTAATCAGGATTTAGGGGATTAAAGAGAGTACTGTGGGTCTAGGCAATCCATCTTGATTCGCCGCAATAGACCGGAGGTCTACATGTTCAAATTCTCAGCCTACCCATCAGCTTCCTTCTGGGCCAAAACCATGCAAAAGCTCCACATGACGGGCATCCCATCACCGCAGGAGCAGGACAAAAAGCCACCTTCTGACAAGGAGAAGCAAGATCAGGAGCAAGGCCAGCAAGTCTCTCCCTCCTTGGCATTCAAGCTTGCTTAGCGAGGGCTATCCGTCCTTATAGCGGCCAAGCCTCAACTGGTGGATCAAGAGAGGTGGGCAGAATGAAAAATTCCCTCAGCTATCTGTCACCACGCATCATCAAACTCCTAGCAGCGCACGGCGCCACGACCATTGAGCAAGTGGCAGAACTGTATCCACATACACTTCTAGGAATGCGGAGATTTGGCTTCAAGTCACTACGGAAAGTAGAAGCTCTGTTGCCGGACAACCCTTACTTTCCTCAGAGGGCGCCAAAAGGGCCTTCTGTATGTGAATGCCCCTACTGCAGGGGTTCAAAATAGCTTTTCAAACAACCGCCTCCAGGCGGTTTTCTATTGCCCATTGCGGGCCTATCGCCCCATCATCATTTAAGCTGCGCGCAGTGTTCTTCGAGGCATAGAAAGTCTGAATAAAATTAAGCATTTGTATAAGTTGCTGGATCCTGATGCCCCTCTCTGAACGTCACAAGACAGTCGTTTCACTGTGGCGCCAGTGGCGCAAGAACATGCGCGACCTCAACGATGGCTGGTTCCCGTACTACGACACCGGCAAGCAGATCCACCTGTTCTATGAGTACCTGGAAAAGTCTCACCCCTCGCTTGTGGATATGCCAAGAGAAAACCCATACCTCCAGGTGAAGGCATGGGTTGAGACGGATCTAGAGCTTTAAGCTGCGGCACGATTTGCCAACAGAGATGCAATCCAGCTGCGCACACTGAATGGACGGCGCTTGCCAGCCAGATCAGCTTTGGCTTGGCTGTCGCTCAGCACCTTGAATGGCCGGCCGCTGCGGCGCTTCAGTTCTTCCATGCTCTGTTGGCCAGGGGCTGTGTTCATCGGTGGATCTCCAAAGGATTGCCAGCGGCCGGCTGGCTCGGGTTGGTCGGCCAAGCCTCGCTCAAGGCTTGCGCATCATTGGCGTGGCCATCAGCTCGTTCTGCCATCTCTGCGTATTCGCGCGTGCACTCTCCGAATACGCGCGTTGCGGTTGCGGCGTAGTCAGCGACGGCTTCACTGGAAGCGGCTGAGATACGGGCGGGCACAGCTGCGAGGTTGCCGAGCAACCCATCAACATCACGCTGCAGCTGCTGAGCACGCAGGCGATTGCCTTCCGCCCGTTGGGTTTGTTTCTCGATCGCGGCATTCTTGACGCCCTCCATGCGGGTGTAGGTTTCTTGGGCAGATGCGCGAGCGCGCAGCAGTTGGTCTTTGCGGTCCTGCTTTTCCTTGACCAGATCACCCTCGGCCTTTACCAGGGCTGTCTTGGCCGTGGTCACCTGCCCCTGCAGGCGCCAGTCCTGTACCTGCCATGTCATCCATGCAGAGAGCGCGGCACCGGCAATCGCGGCTGCGACATGCGTGTACATCACGATGGCACCCTCCACTCCGCACAAAGCTCTCCATTGGAGTCACCACGGATTTGCAGGCCTGGCAGCACCACCTGAACACCTTGCACCGTCCCTTTGTTCCAGCGCGGGTTTTCGGCGCAGGCCCCAAGCAGATCACCTGCATTGGCCTTGGCGCGCATGGTGCTGGTCTTAAACGATGCAAGAGGCTTGTTCCACCCGAAATCGATAAAGGTGGCCTGCACAAATGGGTCGTAGCTGCTCCAGTAGCGCAGCATCGGCGCTACAGCGGCCTCGGTCTGGATGTACCGTGCGCGCTCCAGCTCGTAGCAGTCCCTGGGCGAGTAGTATTTGCCCGCCGTGACGCCTGCACCCGTCACGCCATTGCAGACGGTTAGCGGTTGGCCTTTGCCCACCTTGTCCACGTAGGGCGTGCCGATGTGGCGATTACTCGATTCGTAGTAGTGCCCCATGACCATGGCAATCTTCACCGCCATGCTTGTGCTGGAGTCGGCCGCCACCGCCTGGGCGTACTCATTTGACTGCGCCTGTTGGACAGCCGCCTGATTGTTCAAATAGATGCCGCCACCAGCGCCCATCAGCAGCATTAGCCCGAACAGGCTTTCTGCCAAGAGCTTGGGCACCTTGCTCATGACAACTCTCCCAGATCTGTATCCTGCAAGCGCTTACCTGCAAGGCGGTCTTGCTGGCGTTCTTCATCACGGCGGTAATCGCGCCGCCATTTCCAGACCAGATATGCGGCCTGCAAGATGATGAATCCAATGGAGGACAGAATCAGCCACTCGCTAAGCGGCATTTGGGCAAGACGAAAGCCGCCTGCTGTCACCGCCCCTGGAGTTGTTTGGTAGACGGCGCCTACAAGATCCTGCTTTTGCTCGGCACTCAGATGCCTGTGGATGCCCAGCAGCGCCAGAAATGATGCAAGTGCTTTGTTCATGCCTTGGATGATCCAAGGCTTAGAGCTGGCAGGCGAACCCTAGAGGGGTGCTTAGATCACGATCTGGGCGGCAGCAATGAAGAGATCATCCAGATCTTTGTCGCTCAGCCCCAGCGCAGCAGCTGCGGCAGTGAGAAAAGGAGACTCGTATCGCCGCCAGGTGCTGGTGTGGTTCCAGGCAAGGTCGGCATACATTGCTTCCTGCGGATCGGTGATCTTGGAAAAGTATTCCTCCACCTGCGACGACAGCCCACGCAACCCGAGCACCGCCCTGCCCTGCGCCCGGCTGATCTCGGCGGGCACCAGCGCGCGGCGCTCTTCTTCGGCGATCTGCTCGGCCGTTTTCATCTGGGACCAGTCAATCATGCGGCACCTCCTGGCAATGCAATGGGCCCGTCTGGCGGGTCGATGATGGGCACAGGGAAGCAGGCCTCATGCGGCGCATCCAAGGCAATGGGCAGCAACAATGTCACCTGGAGTTGGCCACCTGTGCGCGTCACATTGCCGATGATGTGCTCGCAGTCCACAGCATCCCCTGGCAAGATTGCACCTTCGGGAAGTTTGGAGAAGTCGAAGGCTTGCCCGTTCACAGTCAATTTGTCACCCTTCTTGGTGACTTTGAGTGTGCCGTTGCGCACCTGGGGAGAAAGATTGATGTGCATTAGAACCACCTACCTTTCGCGAAGCAGGATATGTAGTGATTTGCCGCTGCTCTGGCAAGCCCGGACGCCAAGTAAATTTGGCCCCAGCTTGTTGTGGTCTGCGGCGTACTGGTGGCAGTGACAAAACTACCGGCTCCGCCAAGCGCAAACATGTCCACTGCGGGGGCGTTGGGAATGAACTGGGCAGGGAGCAGGCCGACATCAATGGCAGCACTGTAGAGGAGGCTACCCCCGTCAGAATTGCTGATCGCCGTGTTGACTGTGAGTATCTTCCAGCATTCTTGTGTGCCGTCGGCGTAACGTACGAACTCCCCGTTTGCATTGCTGCCACGCTGGATGATCGCTCCTGTGGGCACGCCGCCTGACTGCGATACCGTGCCAACAATCGGCGCTACAGCGGCAGATCCAAGGCCAAGTGCGATGCGGGCTCCCGCTGCAGTAGTGGCGCCAGTGCCTCCAGCGGCCAAGTCCAAGAAGTCGCCTGCGGCAAATTCACGAAGCTCACCTGTGGAGCCTGATGTTGGAAAGAGTTTGAGGGGTGCTTGTGCTGGCATATATCACCCTTGGTAGAAAATAAAGAATTTCACAGGCCGTCCCAGAACAGTTGTCGAACCGGTAGCAGTGGTGGACAGCCGTAGGTGTGTTGAGCTCACTGAAACATTGAACTGGGCGTCACTGAAGCCGTTTCCATCCAACACAAGGAACCCGTCCGAGGTTGTCACGACCCCACGCACCAGCACAATCGCCCCTTGGCTCAGTCCATGCGCAACGATATTCGCGGTCGTGCCCGTGGATGCAGGCGCTGTGCCAGTCAGAAGCAGGCATTTCAAGTTAGCTGGAGCCAATTCACCAAGCTTCGCACCACCGCTGAGCGTCGTCGCACCTGAAACGCCGAGCACCGATACATCAGCTCCAGCGCTGAATGTCTGCTTCCCTGCCCAGCTGCGCGCCACATCGGTGATGTAGCTCACCAGGCTAGATAAGGTCAGCTTGAGGTTGGAGGCCGCGCGTCGGATGACCAGCAGGTCACTGTCCTGGCCAGAGGCTGCAGCCAGACCGTTGAAATCGGCATCCAGCTTCCCTGAGATGTCCACGGGAGCGGAGGTTTCGGGGTTCAAGCCAATACGCCATACCCCAGCTGCGCCAGTAGATACTTCCCGGCTGGTGCCATCTGCCCGGTACACCAGCGCAGGCCCGGACGCCCCAATGGTGATTCTGCGGATGCCACCACCCGCAAGAGTCACAGGGACGCTGCGCTCTGGGGTATCCAGCGTCTCGCCTGCTGCAAGCTGTTGAGGCTTGCCAGCACGCAGAACGAGTGGCTTGAGAACCGCGCTTGGCATGGCTACAGAATCTGGTAGCCGTAATCGTCAGTACGGAGTTCAGTTGCGCTGGTGGCCTTACCCAGCAGCTGATTGACCTTATTGACATTGGCCGGGTCAGTGGAATCCAGTGGCGTGTCGATCACGCCACCTGCAGTGCCGAGCCAGTATTCCGAGGCCAACGTCAACCCTGACACTCCCGTATTTGCAACATCGAGTGGATACACAGTAGCGTTCGCCGCCGATGCAACGGCAGCCAGTACAAACCCCTCTGCTGGGCGATTATTGGAGTTGTCTGCAAGGCGCACCTTGAGCGTGCCAGCGTCCGAGAAGAAATTCACGAACTTGCCAACCCCGATGGCCTCGAAAGCTGGAACTACCTTTGTATTAGCCCCGATACCTGCTGGCATCATGCTTTGGTCAAGTTTGCCACTGCTGTCCAGCGCAGGAATCTTGCCTGCATCTGCAGCACCAGAGGAAGTAGCAGCACCAAAAATCTGCTTTTCTTTGCCGCCCACCAGGGCCATAAAACCTTGTGTTGCCATGTCACACCTCGATAGGGTCTTGGATTGAAAGATTGATACTTGTTGGAGTCGCTGAAAAGCCGATCAACACAGAGAAGCCGTCTATCGCAGGAGTCTGGGTAAGCTGACCACTCTGACCCAGGTACACACGGTCGTAGCCCCAGTTCCAGCCGGAATCTGTCACCGTCCCACTTCGCTGGACCAAGATGGAGCCCCCCAGCTGGCCAGAAGTAGTAGCGATACCCAGAACTGCGAACACATGGGTTTCGTCGTCATAGCTCAGTGGATAGACCAATCCTCCACGCTCATAAACCACCTTGAGCGCGCTTATTGCTTCACCCGCAATACGCTCAATCACCTGGCCGCCAGCTGGCCCGGGGATACCCGGAGGGCCCTGCTCTCCGGCAGCAACCACAACCTGCGTGTCTTCAACGGGAAGCACCAGCAAATCGGTTTCGTCATCCAGGGTAATCACCGAAGGCTCAGCATTCTCAATGAACACTGCCGCCTCTGGCACTGGCGCCACCAGCACGTCGGCTGGCTGCTGATCCACAATGACATTGGCATCAGGAACCTGAATCACCACGTCTTCGGTGTTCATCGAGTACCCTCCGGCTCCACGGACCAGGAGATTTCAGCCACACGGGTCACGTCATCATTGGGGTGGACGATCTCCAGCTGGCCAATAGCCTGGCTCCATTTCTCGGGAGGCTGGTCACCATAGGGAATGCCGCTGGTGGTGGCGGCATCCAGCACGAATTTGATCCATCCATTGCCCGCTGAGAGGTCAATGCGTCCGTTCTCGGTCGTCAGCTCCAGCAGCACATCAGCTGAAAGCACCTCGCTGCGCAGTTGCATGCGCGCCTTGCAGCTCGCCAAGTCCACCGGCACCAGATCGGCATCGGGAACCGGCGCTCCAGTGTCAGCGCGCACCAACTTGCCACAATGGACTTTGGTGGGATACGGGGCGGTGCACCAGCGGAAGCCACGCCGGAACGTGGCGCCCTGGTAGATCGTGTAGCAAAAGCGAGCAGGCGCTGTCATGGCTGAAAGTGTCAGCCAGCAGCGCCCGCAGGTCTAACCCTATAAGGGGGAGCGCCCCAATCAATCCACCTGGTGGACGTAGGTGTCCGAGGATCCGGCGCTGATACCAGCCGATGCACTCACCATGGACCAGGCCGAGCCCACCTGCTGCGAACCGGTCACCAGCATGACCTTGGCGGCATCCATGCGCGCATCGTTGGCGTGAATGATGGCGTCATTGTTGGCCTTCTCCACCCGGTAGGTGATCTCGCGCACAGCGTTGTACTGTGCCACCTCGGCCTCCCACTGCCGCGCGAACGAGGTAGCCTGCGCCTCTGCAGCATGGGCACCGGCGCGGTAGCCGTCCAGGATGACGGAAGACTGGCGCGCTGCCGCCTCGATACGCGTTGACTCAGCAGCAAGCCGCGCTTTCCAGCCGTCCCACTCCAGCCCCTTCGCAGAAATCAGGCCTTGGTAGCGGGCCACCTCGGCACGCGCGCGCTCGGCCTGTACTCCCACCTTGGCGCTGTAGGCCTGCACCATGCGGCCATAGACTTCTGCCTTGGTGCCTTCTGCACTGATCTGTACCTTGTAGAGTTCAGACTTGGCTTGCTCAGCGTTGATCGTCGCCACAAAGGCCTTGATCTGTTCACCACCTGCTTGAATGCGGGTACGCTCCACCTCCACCAGTGTCTGGGCAGCCTGCACCTGAACCTTGTAGATCTCCACGGCTGCCATGCGCGCCTCGATCTCTGCCTTGTAGCGATCCACCAGGCTCTTGTTGATATCGGCCTTGGCCTGCTCTGCCTGCAGCAGCGCCCGGAACACTTCAACCTTGGTCTGCTCCGCTTTGATGAGCGTTTCATAGGCTGAGGCAAAGGCTTGGTAGCCCACCAGCAGCGCCTTGTACTGCTCAAGCGCGGCGTTGTGCACAGCAATGGCATTGTCGGCAGCGGCCTTGGTGGACTCGTACACCAGCATTTCCCATTTGTAATGCTGGTCCATCAACTGGCCTTCCAGCTGCAGCGCGGCCTGGATGGAGTTTTGCAGGTTCTGCTGCTCCAGGTCGGCCTGCTTGATGGACACGTCCCGCGACAGGCCCGAGAGTTTGTCCTGATATTCGCGGCGGGCATCCGCCAGCTGGCCAGCCATCACACCAGACGGCAGCGGATAGCCCAGCGCCTCGGCAGCGCGCATCACCTCCTGCTCCCGGGCCAGGGCGATTTGCGTCTCACGGTCGCGGCCACGGTCCCAGATCTGCTGCTCCACGATAGGAGACAGACCAGTGCCGCCATGGATGCGTGCGTTCAGCGTGGCCTTGAGGCTGTCCAGCAGTTGCGAGGCGTAGCGGGCACCCGGGGTGTAGCGCATGGGCTCCGGCTGCAGGATGGCCAACTCGGGGATATTGTCGAGCTTGGCCAGCCAGTCCTCGTGCAAGTCGATCCCGCCAAAGGTGTGCACCTGCAGGTCGAGCATTTGCGGGCCGTCTGGCAGAACTACCACGGGTGCATCAGGCATGGCCACATCCCGCATTTCAGGGAGATTGGGGGCTTGGCCGATGGTGATGGTAGGCGCTACGCCGAAGTCGAGCAGAGGCGCTGGGGTGTTGAAGTCCGAGAACTGCACATCCTTCATGCTGCCCGTGAAGGGGCTGGGCATGCCATCGGGCAATTCGAAGTCGATGCCGGGAATCTTGGGCTGGTCAGGAATGGGCGGCAGATTGATCGCACCTAGCGTGCGCCATTGAACGGAAATCTGCGGCGGCTGGTAGATGCTGTCATTGAGCGCCTTCTGGAAGGTGCTCACCTCTGCAGCGGCTTTGTCAGCCAGGACCACAGAGCGGTCGTACTTGTCTTTGACGATTTCGGCGGGGCCGTTGACTCCGGTTGCCATGGTTAGACTCTCCGTGTTTTGGATTCAAGGGTGAGGATCTCGATGCGGTCGAGGCTGAATTTCTGGCCGGCCGGGTTGCTCAGCGCAAAGCCCAGGTAGTTCTCGCGGATGCCTTTGCCGACAATGCACCGCGTCTGTTCGCTGCACCGCAGCGGAAACTCATAGGCCCAGGGCATGCCGTTGGGGCCGAGCACACTGAACTGCGCGCAGCCCGCGCCCTTCATCGACAGGTAGACCATGCTCAGGCGCTTCTTGAGCGTCGATTCGCGCAAGGTGGCCGGCAGGCGGATATTGGCCACGATGGGTTGGCCGTTGTCGGTATCGCCGCCCAAGCTGTAGAGGCCACTGGCATCGCCCGCATGGGTGGGGGTGATGCTCTGGAAGACGAAGCCTGTGTACTCCGACACAGCGCCGCTCAGGGTGTTACAGACGATGGCGTTCATACGGATATGAGGTGTGAGCTGAATGGCTGCAGGGCTCCTGCACTCTGGGGCACCAGAGCATCCAAGGGGGTGAGCACGCCTGCAGGTGAGATGGCTTGGGCATAGACCACCTGCCCAGCTTCATTGGGAACTAGCAATGCACCCCCACCGCTGTTTGGATCGATGGCGGTTTTCATCCACTGTTGGCCTTCCACTTTGGCCACTGGGTAGATGTCCTTTACTCGGTCAATTTCGCTGTCTTTGGTGATTTCGACATCACCAATGCCGCTTGGAATAATCACGCCGGCTACTGCTGGAACGTGCGTGTTATTCCTGAGGTTCCACAGCGCCCCAATTTTTCCGCGCAAAAGTGAGTGATTGCGGTCGGCAGGTGTGAATGGGCTGAATGAAAAAACTCCCACCAGGGTATCGTCCTTGCGCCGCGTGTAGGAGCTTTCAGTGGGTGTGCATTCGATTTCAAATATCTTTTTGTTTTTGAGCAGCACCACCAGCTTGGCAGTCGTACCTACAGTAGATACTGTCGTGAACTCACCGGAATTGTTCACCGTGTATTGGCTGGTGGTGATTTCAAGGCAGGCAATGATCCCAAGAATGGGGTTGATATGGACAATCTCCCTGCGCACATGCCTTCCGGAGATTCCGGTATAGAGAACTTCCTTTTCTTCTAAGCCTGATCCCGAATACCTGCCTCGTGCGTAGTTCTGCTGCATGCGCACAACCAAATCAACATCATTGGTGACCAACTCACCCCATGGTGTTTCCAGCGTTGTTTTGCCTCGCAGCGTCGCCGCGCGCTTGGCGATGTATTTTTCGCCAAGCATTGTGAAATCAAACTGCAGGTCAGGCGCTGGATTCGCTTCGAAGTACGCATTGAAGTCAATGAAGTTGTCCAGACCACCGCTGAAATCTGGCGTTATATCGTCCAGGTCGATATAGCTGAGCGTGTCATTGGCCGTCCTCCCATTTACCTTCCAAAGTGGTGCACCAAATACCGCTTGCACCAAGCCATGGTCAAAATCCTCATTCACCGAAGATTCAACCACTGCATTCTTTTCATCCTCAACTCTTGCAAAGAATGCGATCTTCTGGTCCTGCCAGCCTCGGGCAAGATACACAGGCACACGGTAGTTCTTCTTCTTGCGCACGCGCTCGACCGTTTCAGCACGGCCACGCACATCTTTCCAGCCAATATCGGTTTGGTGAAATGTCCGGACATTTTGACCAGCGCCCGGATCGAAATATTCAATGTAGCTGGTCGATTTCAGGGGCGTCAGGCCTGAGTCAGCCCAGCCATGTTTGCTGAACTCGAAATGCGTCTGTTCCACCAGATCACCGAATTCATTGGGCGCTTTGGGTGGCTCCAGCAGGGTCAGCTCCGGCAGCGCGTGTGGAACCACAGCAGCCGAATACTCGCCATTGGGTGAAAGCGTCACCTTCAATTCATGGGTGACGAAATCCAGCCAGCCCTCGCCCGTGTCCGTGGGGCCGATCACATTGCCAATGGCAGAAACTGACCAAGCGGGGAAGTAAACTGCAGAGCCGTCGCGCAACCGGCTGAAGGCGGCAACACCATACAAATGGGATCGAGTGAGGTTGAAATCTGGGTTCGATGCGATTACGGTCTGCTTGGCTGCAGGCACCGTATAGAACTCATCTGGCGTTTCCTCAAACACCTTGCGTTTCACCAGGTCAGCTTCATAGATCTGGGCCGTGAGTGCATCGGTTTGCACGACCTGCACATACTTTCCGGATGGCGATACCACATTGGCCACGTTGGCGGAGCCTCCGCTCTGGATGCCGTAGGCCATCCCTTTCTCCACCGAGGTGGCCCCGCCCGCAACAATCAAGCTGGGCAGGTTTTCTTCTGAGTACTTTCTATTGAGATTGGGGGTAGCGCCACCGGAAGCTGTGTCATCCGTGAAATACACGTTCTTGGTGCTCGATGCCCAGACGCCCGAGCCGCCATAGACGATGGGTGCTCGCCGAATGACCCAGGCCTCGTTGCGATACGCCAGCACGTACTGGTACAGCGCACCACCCTCAAAGCTGGCAAAGAAGCTGACCCCGCCCATGGCAAGCCCCTGCTCAGCCGCGCCCACAGGCCAGATGGTCATCACCGTGCTATTGCCAATGGTGATGATCTGGTAGCGCGAGCCGTCCTTCAGAACCCCTTGCTCGTTCGGATTGCGCCAGAACGAGACGCGACTGCGGCCACAAAAGCGCGCAAACTCCGCCTGGGCCATGGCCAGCTGCTCTACCGTGGCGCGCCCGCCCATGACGCGAAGCGCGGGCGGCGCCATGCTGGTGGTGCGGCGCCCGTCAGGCGTCAGGGCATAGGGGTTCCACAAGCTCATTGCGGCACCGCCACATACTGAGGGATGCCGCCTTCGATCTCACGCCAGGTGGCGCACACCTCCTGGAACGCGGTGCGGTAACGGTTGGCCGTCAGGCTGGAGGTCTGGCCACCGTTGAAGCCTGCCACGATCTCACCACCCGCGATGCACACCATGCCCATCCCCGTGCCCACACCGTCGCCGAACTTGAGACGATCACCGCGTACCGCCACCCCGGAGCCCAGAACCACAGGACCGCGCTTGGTGGGCTGGTGGGCCAGCTGGTCCCAGGTGGTGCCCGAGAGAAATATCAGGTCCTGGTCGGTTCCGACATAGACACCATCGTCCACCGGCTGGATGGCCGTGATCTTGCCCGCTAGCTGCTTGAAATCGCGCCAGTCCGAGAGGTGCGTCACAGACGGGCGGCTTGCCCAGAGTACGTTGCCCTGGGCCACCAGCACGCGTCCGCGCCAGAAGGCTGTGATCGTACCCACCGGGAATGGCTCTGCACCCAGGGTGCGGCAGGGCAGTACCAGCGAGGCGTTGTCGCCGCCATATTCAAAGCTGCTTCCCGTGGTGCTCCCGGCCAGGTAGGCGCCCTCCCCGTCCTTGCCGCTCAGGTAGACGTTGATCGAATAACCAAAAAGAACCGGCAGGCCACCCAGGCGCAAGCCGCCCTGCGCCACCGCCACTGGCGCCGAGCTGATGGCCGGGCCTTCCAGGCGATCCGTGATGCGCACATAGCTCAGGTAGTAGCGGTAGTCGCCGGGGTGAAGCTGTCCGAATGCGGTATCCGGCAGCCCCAGCGATTCAGGCACCGGTACGCTGCGCTCTACGCCCGTGCGCCCATCCGTCACCCCATGGAGCAAGCCGTTGCTGTACGTGGTGCGGCCGTCTGGCAGATCGCAGTACCAGACGCGATCAGAACCCAGGGCTGGATGGATGACATGCCGCGCGCCATCGGGCCAGATGGCCGTGAGCACGCTACCGCAGGTTGCAAGCGTGAAGCCCTGCGCCTGGTGCAGGTTCTTGTGGCAGGCCTCATCAGCCAGCGCGAAGCCGCCCCGGCGCGTGATCTCGCCCGTGAGGCCAATGTCTACGTTCTCAGCCTTGATCAGGTCTTTGCCCGTCAGCCGGTGCTCGGGCTGCAGATTGTTGATGCCCGTGAAGTCTGCAAAGGTCAGCATTCCGTCCCCCGATGAACTGTTGGCGGGGTCAGCCGCAGCGCGATAGATGGCCGCACAAATGCGATTCTGTGCGCGCTTGGCTCTCCAAGCCTCAATGGATAAGCTGATTGCGCTATCGCTTCGAGAGCATCCACCACAATGCTTGCCCGGCCCGCCCGCACCAGCCGCAGGCTCGGCACATGGACAGTGGCAATCGCCGAGGGCGCCCCCAGGCGCAGGGGCTGGGATGATGCAGCAAACCCTACCCGCGTTGCAGTAGGCTGCCCCAGGGACAACGGCTGTGCACCTGCCGCGAAAGCGGTGCGATTTGCGGATGGCGTGCCAAGACGCAGCGGAGTAGCCCCCGGCGCCGTTGCAGAGACAGGCCCCGCCTCTGCCCGGGGCGTGCCCAAGACAAGCGGAAACGTGCTCTTGGCGAGCACATCCGTATGGGATGGCGTCAGGATCTGCAGCGCACTGTGGTACTCGGTCTTGACGAGGCGGATGCTGGGAATCACCAGATCCACATCAAAGCCCACCTTGGCGCGCAGCGGCCCCAGCCGTAAGGGGTGGCTGCCCAGGCCTTCCAGCTGGAACTCTGCCTGGTGCTGGCCAGTCACCACCAGGCGAATGCTCGGTGTTCCCGAAGCCGATTCACCATTGGTGTTGATGGCTGCGCCGTTGATGAGCGGGTAAGACATTTATGCGCCCGCGTCGAAGAAGAAGCCGCGCCAGTAGAAGCGCCCGTAGAACTTGCCCGTGGCCGGCGTATCTACCCGGAATCGGATGCCGGAGACAATTCCGCCGTAGCTTGCGACAGGAATGCGGTGCACCTGGTTAGCTTTGGTGACTGCATCCAGCGCAACATGGTCCACCAGCGAGTGCTCGGTGTCCTCACCTCGCAGGAGGATGGATACCACCGGAGCGGTCGTAGCTTCGTAACGAGTGCAGATGAAGCCCACCTCCGACAGCACCAGGCTGGAAGTCTGGCTGGGCATGTTCTGGATGATGTTCAATGGATCCGGAATAGGCACCCATTGCCCCACCTCTTGACCAGCATCCGGCCCGATGGCTGGAAAAGGTGAGCCCGATGCGTCGAAACTCGCCACCGGCGTGTGGATGTACTCAGAGCTGGAGTGGTAGTCGCCCAGGTCAAGCAGGTAGTTGAAGCCGGTCGCTGTTGGTGCCTTGACGATGCTGCGGTCTGAGAGAAAGCCACCTTCTGCATAGGCTGGAATATCGTTTCCCAATTCCAGGTATGCAGTACCCCCTACAGACTCCTGAGACATATTCATGTCTTGCTGGAACTCGCCCTGGTCTCCAGATACGGCACTTGCATGCAGGCTCTGGAGCAGATGCACGCCAGAAATCTGCACCATGTTGTAATTGTTGGCCACCCGGCCATTCACCACAAAGGAGCGCTGCCCGTCACGGTCTGCGCGCCATGTGCCAGATTCATCCATCTGCAGGAAATTCTTGAGCTGCCCTGCGGTGATACGGGCCTGGAGTTTTGATCCTGCTGGCCAATCCCGTGCGGACGTACCTTCCTTGCCGCGCTCCACAGTGAAATTGACGCCATCAGCGGTCAGGATGGCAACAATCTCATATTCACCAGGAATGGCGTCATTGGTGATAGTCGCACGCTGCAAAAGGCGCCCGCTGGAAAAATCAGCGAAAGCAGCACTGTCCGCCACCTCGATCACGGTGGCGTCGCTCAGGATGGCCTGCGCTAAGGTTGTGTCAGCGTTGTTGCTGAAACCGTCCTTTTTGATCATGGCTGGCCCTTACGCTGGGATCAGCGAGAAGATCTTGGCATTGCCATTGGACCATCGGAGTGCGAAACCACCTCCATTGCCAGAGAACGGCAGACCCATGATGTCGTCACTGATGATCTGCAGTACGGGCGAAGTGGCGGCATCGGCCCCCTGGCGGTACAGCGCCACAGAGCCGGGCGATTTGCCAGCTAGCACCGTACCGAAGTCCACATCAGCAGCATCAAAGACACCGCCAGTGATGGATTTGCCTGTCAGTTCAACGGGTGTGCCGATGATCTCGCCCAGGTCGGCCAAGCTCTGGTAGGTGCCTCCGGGGTCCAAGCTGGATGGCAGAAGCGCAACCTTGAGGGTATCTGTGAGGAAGTTCACCCCAGCTTTCATCACCAACTCACCGCCCGAGGGAATGAAGGGGCCATTAAGCACCGCAATCTTGTCCGGACCATCGCTCCATGGGAAGTTGATCGCGCCGCCATTGGTCGCCATTGGCAAGCCGGTCACAGTATCGAAGAAGAACAGCAACGGCGAAGTCGAGGCATTGCCGGTGTTCTTGTAGATTGCCACGGACTTGGCCGTATTCCCTGGCGGCAGCGGGTCGGTTGCCACATCGTCAGCGTCGAACACCCCGCCCGTCACATCCTTATTGGCCAGAACCATGTCTGTGCCAATGCGTGTTCCCAAATTGCTCAGGAACTCATGTGTGTTGCTGTAGGTGTAGGTAGGAGGCAGGAGCGCGACACGGAGGTCGTCATTGAGCAGATTGATCTGGGCGGAGAGCAGTTTCTCCATCCCCTTTGGATAGCTGGTATTGGGCACTTGGCGCACTCCTGGTTGATGGTTTCCAAGGAGTGTTCCAGTGATGGGGCGTGGTGGCGAACCCTAGAGGGGTGAGAGAAGAAAACCCCCTCGAGGTACGATGGATGTTCCCCAACTTCCATCCCGAGAGGGCCAAATGACAACTACTTCGCCGGAATCAGCCCAGAAACCAGCTCATCCAGATCAGACCAGGTTGGCGCTGGCAGCCCTTGCTGCCTGTTTCGCTGTATCGCAAGATGAACAGTCTGAATCTTTTCTGCCAAAGTTTGAGGCCGCCCTGAAGGACTTGTTTCACCACATTGGCGACACATCACAGATTGATAGCTCTGGCGCGCTGGAGACTCTGCGCTGGACGAACGAGTATTTGCAAGTTTTGAAGAGCCGCTGACCAAGACTTGCTTGGCTTCATAGCTAGCCAGAAGATCGCTCTGGCATTTGGCCAAGCCTCCTAATAGATAGGTCAAATGAGCTTGCTCTTCACTGGTTTGGGGCTCTACAAACCAGCCCCCAGGTAATTTCTTCAGCCTCATCCACATCCCTTCCACGCCGCCCACCGAGGCGGCTTTCGCTTCATGGTCGGCTATGGCGAGGGGGTGGGCAAGCCCTAGAGGGGGTAAGCGAGCATATGATAAATTCGGAATAAAGATTTGGAAGACAATTAAATAGATTTCTCCGAATTGCCAATCTATTTCACGGGAGGCAGAAATATGATCACTTGCTATCTGGACACGCAAGACTATTCAACGCTTACAGATTCAAAAGTAGAAAATAAAAACACTAGGGAACTGAAATCAGCACTACTGAGCTTGTCAAAATCAAAGCAGGTACATTTTCTATTTTCCACCGTCTGCATTTCCGAAACAGTACCACTTACTGCCGAATCTGCAAATATTGCAGAAAGAAAGGCAGAATTCCTTAGTGATCTTTGTGGTGCAAATGCACTAGTACCACTTGAGCGATTAATTGAAAAAGAATGCCAATCAATTGCCAGCAAAGAAATACTATTTCACGACATGCTTGACCCAAATGGCTACTGGTTCTCGGAAATACCAGTGGATGAGAATGCGGGGGAAATCTGGGCCTATTTCAAAAGAAACGCAGAGAAGGAACTTGCTCAAAGAGGGTTAAATCGTGAGCAGCGAAGTAAAGCTCTGTTCCCATTATTTCAGAACAACAAGCCTACAAAGAGAATGTTTGATCTCATTGACCAATTCGATGCATCCCCATATATTGAAGAATTAGAAAAAAAATATCCTATGAAGCCGGAATCACGGGATGTTGTTGTGAGATATGCATTTGGAAAGGCCAATGAAAGAGAATTCACTGAAGCGTTAAATAATAGTCTAAAAGATCCGCGTTGGATGATGAAATGGTTTGCTAGTGAGCATTCGTTATCCAGTCCAATATCCGAGATTGTAAGAAAGCCTGGGAGAGAGCTAGGATCTGCAATAAGAAGTATGATTCAACTAATGAACAGCCGAATTCAATCAATTGATCTGCAACATGGAGGCGCCAACCCAACTAGTGCTGGCGGTGAAATAACCAAGTTTTGGAAGGAAAATGAAAATGACTTACTGGTTACAGTAGCTTCAAATTCCGCCAAAAAGGCTGGAATTGAGTTATCTGAAATTCAATCGAAAGATGTCGATGATTTTGCACCAGGGTTGTCTACAGGCATCAGATCACTTTTTTCTTCAGCATGGGAAAATATTGGAGGAAGCCGCAAAGAAGAACCAACTGACAGTCAACCAGTTGATGCAATGCACGCCATTTATGCTCCTTATGTAAGTGTGTTTCGCGCGGATCGGTTCATGACGCCTCATATCCAAAAGCAAGTTCGGCGCTTCGGTACAACAGTTGTTCCTCGGCTAGCAGGCCTCTTGGAGGAGTTGGACAGCAAGCTTCACTAAACCATCGCTACATAGATGAAATACCATTCTTCTTTACAGGATCAGGAATGAAATCAGCACATCTTTTGCTTGTCTGCATGGCTCTAGTTGCGACTAACTCTTATGCGCAGGTCTATAAATGCAAGGATCCCAGCGGTCAGCTACTTCTTTCAGACAAGCCCTGTGCATCAGGGGAGCTACTTCAGCAAAAGCGCAGTGCTGAGGAGAACTTGCAGGACGACTTGCGCGCGCAAGAGGCGAACCGCCAAAAGCAAGAGCGGCGCGCCAAGGAAGCTTACAGAGAAGCACAGAGATATGGCCGCCAAGCACCAGCCTATGCTCAAGGGTCGCAATCAAATCCCCAGGACTCGGAAGATTGCAGACTTGCCCAGCGCGATCTGGACTTTGCACGCAGCTCCATTGCCAGGAATGCTAACGAAAAGCGCGATCAGGTAAATGCGGCCATTGCGAAGTCCAATGCAGCCTGCGGATCAAACACTGGGGTCATTCAGCCACCCGCCCGAGCACCAACCATCACGATGGCAAGTTGCAGCCAGATGGGATGCTATGACGCAAGCGGACTTTTCTACACTCGGGGTGCTGAAAATCTATTGCTTGCACCGAATGGCGGAACGTGCACGGGCAGTGGCTTCGTTTGGACATGCGTCGCACGCCGTTAACCAGAGGCTTTCACAGGAAGACATGAAAAAGCCCTCTTGCGAGGGCTTCGTCATGTTCGGGGTGCCCCAAAAGCATCGCTACTTCACTGCTTTTTTGGCGGGGGTGCTAGGCGTCTGGCTTCTTTGGCAAATCTGTAGAGGACTCCAGGCGCTCTATTCTGTCCTTGAGCCTCTCCAATTCCAAGCGCGTAAGCAACTGCTCGGGGGTCTCTGGTTTGTTCGCAGCAAAACTATCCAAAATTTGGCTGACCAATTCATCAAGCGACAGACCCAGTGCAGCAGCTCTTTCCTTGATGATGGCTGCGGTTCTGGGATTGGGGCGCGTGTAGATCACAAAATTTTGTCCACTTGGGTCGCTGACTACAGTCGTCGTCAATGGATGCAGCATTGAATCGAGGCCAAGCACATCGACTTCTTCTGACACTCCAGTAGCCAGCCATTTTGCTGACACACCGAGCTTTTCCGCTATTCGCGCCATAACGGCGCGGCGCGGCACAGCTTTCCCATTCTCGTAGCGAGCCAGTTGGGTTGACGCCATATCGCATGAGTTAGCGAGAGCTGTTTGGCTTAATCCAAGGGATTCACGCGCTGCGATCAACCTGTCTTTGAACTGTTTTTCAGACATACGATTCCAATAGTTCAAAAAATAGCTTGAGAAAAGTTCAAAGAGTGCATACAATTCATTTCGTACAAACGATGTACGGAGGAATCATTCTATGAGTACTGATGTTAAGCCAAAGCAAGAACCGCCTATTGGCGTTCGCTTTACCCCCGAAACGCGTGCATTTGTTGTGGAGCAGGCAAAGAAGAACTTCCGCAGCCTATCCAGCGAGATTGCGGCACGCGTGGAGCGCACTCGCCAAGAAGACCAATCAGTCCAGCAGCAAGGAGCAGCAGCATGAGCAACATCACACCTTACAACTTTGAAGGCGCGAATGTGCGCGCAATGGAAATTGATGGCGAACCCTGGTTCGTTGGCAAAGATATAGCAGATGTCCTTGGCTACAGGGATCACAACGCAGCGATGCGCGACCATTGCAAGGGTGTGCGTAAGTCGCACCCCCTTCCGACCGCGGGAGGTATGCAAGAAACCCGCCTGATTTCCGAGCCGGACATGCTCCGCTTAGTTGTCAACAGTACCTTGCCTGCTGCGGAGCGTTTCGAGCGCTGGGTGTTTGAGGACGTGCTGCCATCCATCCGCAAAACTGGTTCGTACATTGCCAAGGGCGCGTTCACGCCACTCAAAGCAACAGCTGAGGCTGCCAAAGCCTTTGCACCCCTTGTTCGTGTTGCTCGTCTGCTGGGATGCGACAAGAACGCTGCCGCGATCTCGGCGAATCAGGCCATCTACTCGATGACCAACATCAACTTGATGCAGCAGTTGGGACAAGGCCAGTTGGAGGCAGAGCAGCAAGACAGCCAGTGGTACACGCCCACTGAACTGGGCAAGCTGATCGGCACAAGTGCTCGCGGCGTCAACCTGCTTCTTGCAGAGTCAGGCTTGCAGATGAAGATGGGTGAGAAATGGGAGGCAACTGATGCTGGCCGTGACTTCTGCCGTCTGTTCGACACCAGCAAGAAGCACCACAGCGGCGTACCGGTAACCCAGATGAAGTGGTCACGCAATGTGCTTCCAATGCTGGGAGAACAGAAAGAAGCGGCGTGACCGCAAAAGGAAACGCCCCGGAAGTTGCAGCAACCGAGGCGTCAAGTGTCAAAAACCAACTTCTCACAGAAGGAATCAACATGTCAGATTGTACCGAAGTAGCGCCCGTGCGCGCAATCACTGTCCCATTTCACGGCGCTGAGCTATATGTTGTAGATCACGATGGCCAGCCTTACACGCCGATGAAAGCGCTTGTTGCGGCAATGGGCTTGAACTGGTCAGGTCAATTTGAAAAGGTCAAGGAAAACGAGTTGCGCTGGGGTGTTCGGAATATCCGAATCCCTTCAGAGGGAGGTGTTCAAGAGGCGGTTGCCCTTCCACTGCGCAAGCTGCCAGGCTGGATGGCAACCTTGGAGCCCAAGAAGATGAAAAGCGATGAGGCCCGCGCCCGCGTCATCCAGTACCAGAACGAGTGCGACGAAGTGCTCTGGCAATACTGGAACGATGGTGTTGCCGTCAACCCACGGGCCTTGTACTCGGTGAATCCGGGCGATGTTCTCACCAAGGAAGAAGCCGACACCTTGCGTCAGTTGATCGAAAGCACCGCCAAGAAGCTGGCTGGTGACAGCAAGATGCAGGGCAAGTTCATCTTGCAGGCCTGGTCAAAGCTCAAGAGCCACTTCAAGGTGGGGTATCGGGAGATACCGCGCCACGAGCTGACCGAGGCTATTTCCATCGTCAATCGGCACACTGTCGAATGGGAGGTGGTTGACGAAAGGGCGCCACAAGAAGGCACCGTCAACGAGATGGTTGCCGATTGGGTGAAGAAGCTTGAGGAGCCGAATGGCTATGGCTTTGTTCCATTCCTTCCGCTGGTTGAAGTAGTTCAGCGCAAGATGGGCTACAAATCTCATGTGACGGCTGGAGAGCCAGCAACCATCGATACTCATAGCCTTATGGTGTCAGACCTGAAGGATGATGTCTCCGATATGCCCATTGAGGTGCAGGAGGCCATTGAGACAAAAGCCATGCTGCTTGCGGTTGAGGCTCACAATCTAGCGCGCAAGCACTTGCGTCAACGGGTCGCATATGAAGCTGTCACAGGCTACCCAAACAGAGCTGTGAATATCTCAATTGCCCTTGATGCGGTGAAGCGCGGCGGGCTGGGTGAAGCACTGGCATATAAATTCCATAGCGAAGTGCGCTCCCTGCGCCGACGCGCTGACTTTTTGCTCGAAGGAACCCAGCAACTCCTAAGCAACTTAGAAACGTCAGCTCGAACTTCGCATTAATTTCTGCCATCTTGGCCCGCTTCGGCGGGCTTCCCTCCATGACGCCATCACTCGCCACCAACCTCACGAGCTACTTCACCGCTCGCTGGCACCGCGGCCCCAAGGTACACATCGCACCAACGGCCCGCGACTTGCCTGTGCCTGCGCCCGATGATGCGCGCGGTCTGTATTGGGGCGGCGCTGTGCACCTGGTTGCCGAACAGCCGCTGGACTCCATGGCGCAGACCTTGGCGCATGAGGCGATTGGCCACCATGGCCTCCGGCAGCTGATGGGTAGCGAGTGGAAGCACTTCATGCGTCACATCAGCGAAGGTGTTCGTGCTGGAGAGCCAGGACTGCAGCAGATTTGCCAACATATTCGCAGAACCTACACCGATGACGCTGGAAACTACCAGCTGACTGCTCGGCAGGAGTCGGACGAAATTTCCGGTTACCTTGCAGAGCAATTGCTGTGTTTTTCTACTGGCAGCATCAAGCCGGACCGCCCACTATCGCAGGCGCTTCAAGCAGTCAAAGGTCGGGTTCTGCGCGAAGGCCTCTGCCTAGATCGCAATGTCTCTCGATCCGAGCTGGAAGGTGCTCTGCTATTGGCTGACCTGAACATGCAAGGCTGGCCCTGGTTGCCTGTGCGCCACCGCATTAGGAGGTTTTGGCGGTCCTGCGGTAATATGCTGGGCATGAGCAAGCCCAATCCTTACAAGCCGCCCATGTCGATGCAGGAATCGCAGCGCCTGCTTGACGGTGCAAGGCAGCAGGAATTGAACGAGGGCCGGTGGAAGATCGGTTTACTCAAGTGGGTCTTTTGGGCTGTAGCGCTAGGTCTCATGACAATCGGCGTATTCAATGGATACTTCGTTTCAATTCTGATAGGCGTTGCAGTGATTGCACTAGTTTGCATCCTTGACCAATAGACCCCCAGCTTCTTCGGCCACTAACCCCACCCTCCCCCAAGACGAGCCCACTGATGTGGGCTTTTTTGCTGATGGCGAGCTTCACTGCCGCCGATAGCTCTGGACTCAGCGATAAGCGGCCACACAGATTTAGAACAATGGACTTAAAGTTCAAGCGCCTCACCGAAGCCAGTCTGCAAGACATCATCTCGCTCAACAACCACCCTGACGTGTTGCGGCAAATGCCACTTGGCAGCCCCGACTTTGATGAGGTGAAGGCGAAAGAATGGATCAAACAAAAGGATGCCCAGTGGGAGCAGAACGGGTATGGCCCATGGGCATTCTTCATCGATCATCAATTTGCAGGCTGGGGCGGATTGCAGCACGAGGATGGCGATGCTGATCTGGCACTAGTACTTCACCCGCACTTCTGGGGAAGTGGAAAAGCTATCTACGAAGAGATCATCAATCGGGCATTCACAACCATGGGGTTGGAGTCCATAACCATTCTTCTGCCGTTCTCAAGAACAAGAATCAAGGGGGTAGCGAGACTCGGGTTTCTGGAAGATGGCGAGGTTGAGTGCGATGGTGTTCGCTTCCAGCGTTTTCGCCTTCATGCGCCCGCTACTCCAGAACGATTCCGTTCTTGATCCACCGCAAAGCGCCCTCCCTCCCCTTCCCCTACCATCACCTTGCCTCTAGGAGCGGAGGCACTATGCTGTAAGTGTTTAGCCCGCTGTATGCGGGCTTTTTTTCGCGCTTACCTCCACGTCTTAATTGGAGGACTCAGGCTGCCTTACGTGCACCTTACAAAGTTTCAGCAATCGACTTGTGAATATCTATAAATTTGATTTATCATTACATCGCTTCTGAGAGGTGAGATGGAGAAGCACATTGGCGCATACCACGCTACAGCCCGCATAATGCGGGCTTTTTTTTCGACCAACGATGACGCAGAAGCGACAAACGCCTACCAAAACAACATAGCTACACGCTACTATCGAATAAGTGATTTGTGCCGAGTTCGTGCTCTCCTCCCTCCCTCTCTCAATACTTGCACGACATCCTTGCTCCCTCAAGGTCGGCTTTTTCTAGTGAACTTTGCCACCCCAGCGGTGGCATTTTTTTCGCTCACGCTGTAGCATTCCCTCAGGAGGAAGCGATGATTGAGCAAATTGATCCCTACATCAAATTGTTCCGTGAACGGGCTGAGCATCTCGACGCTGAAGGCGCTCCGCATGACCCAGACGAGCCACTGATACTTTTGGCAAGCCTCATGGGCAATGAGGAAGGCGCCCTCTCCGAGCATGCGATGAATGTACTCACAGAGATCGGTGGGCAGCTCTACCGCGAAGGCTTGCGACGAAGGCTGGATCGGCTGGCTGAGTAGCCTCCACGAGTAAGTCTTTGTGTAATCAGGATTTAGGGGATTAAAGAGAGTACTGTGGGTCTAGGCAATCCATCTCGATTCGCCGCAATAGACCGGAGGTCTATATGTTGATGCACCCCCTTCCTAATAGCAAGCTCAGCTTCTGGCAGCTTGTGAAGTCGATCTTCTCGACAAAAACTCCCGAGCCGCCTCCCAGCGTTGGGCAAGGCAAGACCCTCCCCAAAAAGGCTGAAGAAGCTGACCACAAGACCACTGTGTTCCCTCGCTTCGGTGAGTTCTAACCATAACTGAGGCATATATGACATTCACAGACAAAACAATTTTCAACATACGCTTAAGAACGCCTGTTCCCTTGAAGGATATTGATAGTCGCAATATCTCAGATGATGACTATGTGTTTCATCAACCATTCCGATCCGATGTTGAAGGACGCGAGGAAAATCCATTGAAAATTGTCAGGGAAAAGACGGCTCGACTTTTAAGACAAGCAGCGCGCCAAAAAGAGGCTGCTGCACGAACTGAGACCGGAGGTCTATATGTTCTCCCTACTTCTTTACAAGCGCCATCTTGAATTCTGGCGCGATCTCCAAGAGATCTTCCTCAGGCCCTTAGAGGAAGTCACCCTCACACCCAAAGCAGCTTCTCCAGCGACTCCCGCCTATGACTCAGAACCAGCAGAGCCGAAGGTTCCGGAGCAAAGGTAGCTGAAGCGGCAGGCCAGAAGCACAATCCATGAGAAGCCCCTTAGATCATCTATCTGCGCATATTCGCAATCTTCTTGCAGCTCATGGTGTTACAACCCTTGAACAGATTGCAGACATGTATCCTCACAAGCTACTGAGCATGCGCAGATTTGGATTCAAAGCACTGCGAAAGGTCGAGTGGCTTTTGCCAGACCAACCCTATTTCGCTCAGACATCTCCCATGAGACCATTGCGGTGCATGTGCGCCTATTGCAAGAGTGCAAAGTAACATGCTTCTGCCAACCGCCTTCGGGCGGTTTTTTGTTGTCCCAGCCACCACCAGGCATGAAAAAACCCGCCGAAGCGGGTTGTATTGTCTGTAAGTTTGATGGTTATGCCGCAGTATTGACTCTCGGCATAACTATTGGCGAACTTACATTAACGCTCTCAAAGACTTTCGAGTATCCACGCATCATGCAATCATATGCGTACATTGTGCGCAGTAGCCAGAGCTGTTGCCACAAAGCATCTTCAGGCTGTAGCAGCTCAATATTTAGACCAAGTCTGATAGCTTCTGACGCATCAATTACAGAACCGTGAGAATAATACTGATCTCGACTAGCCAGTCTCTGCACCAATGCATCAATATCACCCTCGTTCATAGCAGACAGCATGTTTGCTTTGAGCAACTGCGATGCCAACTTCTTTGTTTGCAAAACTGCAGCTTGGGCTGCCATCAAGACAAGAGCATCAATACCTTGCAGACGAATAATGAAATCGCATGGAGTTCCATTCAAGTGCGGATCGATAGGGCCCAGTTCCGAGTCTAGGCCCATCACAATGCTCCCACCACAAAACGTGATCACTGTGCCATTGCTCTTTGCCCTTCGAGGCACGATCACTCTGATGTCCTTGCCTGAACTTGTAATCACTGAGCATACTTTTTCTGTTGCATCAGTGAACCCTCCATTAGTCTCAATTAAGAGATCAATGAATTTAGATGTTGAAGCCCTCAGTAATTCCGAAAGATATATATCATCAGTCTGCTCAATCTGAGCATCAGATCGATCACAGTCCGAAAAATAAACCAAAAGGTCACGACCTGTGACCTTTTGAATATCAGATATGAGCAACTGTCTTAAATATCTATCTTTGTTCTGCACCCAAAACAAAGGAGACTGAGCAGGTTTTTTCGTACCGCGCGGAAATGATAGTTCTTCTGCCATATCTATTGAGCAATATACTATTAGGCCAATTCTGGCTCATTCCTGTCTTGTGGCACAACCTTTGGTTGCTCTTGCAGTTTACGGCGCTGCTGTTCCACCACACGCTTCAAAGACTCTTCAAGCCTTTCAGCCAATGGGTCTTGCGTGGGTCGTTCAACAAATACTGTTGTATTTGCTGGGCGTGAGGTCACACGTTGATTAAACAGACTTGCACCTGTCACGCCAAAGAGAAGATTTGAGTTCATCGTCATCATCTCCTTCACACTTCGATTTGAAGCATTGAGTTACCCTTGTCAGTTCAGACAATAGAAGAAGTCTATTGTTCTGGTTTGCCGCCTCTCGGCTAGTTTGTATCTTTGATGGTACCTGATTGCCGCGAAGTTTAATAGCAGAAAACCTTACGCTGCAACACTTCTGCAGCAATTTACACGAAATCAACCGAGAGCGTGAACCGTTACAATTACGTCAAAAAGGGATGAATCATGCGCCTGCTTACAGCCTCCGTAGTCCTGCTTTTAGCCACCCCAGCCATGGCCTCCAACTACGCCACCTGCGTGCTGGACAAGGCCTAGCGCTGATCCACCGCCCAGCCGCCCGGCACCTGCACGACCTTCTTGCGCTGGCGGAGGCCTGCCATCTCTGCGTCTAGTCTGCGAGAGTAGACCGGCTGCTCCGATTGGGCTGACTGTGTGGCGGCGTTTAGGGCTATGGCGGGGACGGCGTCGGAATTGATCATTTTTTGAGTTCCTGCGGTTCTGACTGCCCTTTCTTGCACCAAATCCGACAGCAACGCATTACGCGCAAGAGGGCGACTAAGTACTCCTGCAGCTGCGAGGGGGTGACCTGCAACGCCTGCCCCAAGTGCCGCCGTGATATCCAGCACGCTCAACTCCTTCGGTGCTTCTTTTAATGCCTGCATCGCCTTCGGGAATGCCTGCCCAGCCTCTGCAATAGTTCGCAGCTCCCCTGTCAGTGGCTTGTTTTGAGCAAGGTCTCGCGCCAGCTTTATGGCGTTCACTGCGCCAGTTTGCGGATTTAGAGCGCCTTGAACTGAATAAGTTTTGGCAATTGTCTGCCGTGCATCTCTGAAATTCTTCAAGATGTCTGCGCCTGACTCTCCAAGGCTGGAAAGATGCTTCTCTAGAGCGTCCTCTAGGGCTCCAGCTCCCATCTTGTACGCTTTGCCCGCCATGTTCTCGCCAGCGCGATACGAACGATCAGCGGCCTCGCGCATGTATCGAACCATGTTCAGCGCGTCTCCGGCATCGAACTGCCTTGCATTGAGCGCCTGGATGTCAGCAACAACACCGGGAACCTTGGCATTTGGGAAGGAAGCAGCCTGACTACGGAAAGGTGCAAGTGCCTTCTGCAGATCCAGTCGATATCTGTCAGTCGGCACCACCGTACCGGAAGTAGCCACAGGTTCGTATGCTTGCGCGGCGGTGCGGCGCAGTCCTTCAAGCGTATCAAGGTTGATGTTTACTTCTGGCTCAAGGCCCAACGCCCGCTTGGCCAATGCATTACTGACATTCTGGTTGCGCGAACTAGCCTCTTGCGCTGTTTTGATCTTTCCACTGAAAGCGGACATCAGTTCTGCCGTCTTTCCAGGAGATAAGTCGGCTGGTGGCAGCACATATCCCGCCTCGCGCGCCTGCTGAGCTGCTGCGGCGACTTGCGCTTTTTCCGGCAACACCACCTGCTTGCGACCAACAGCGAGTGGAGCCATTCCCCCAGCCAGTGCGGCCACCAGCTGAGCCCCCTCCCCGCCGCCGTTCTCGCGCGTAATGCCTGAGGCTGCTCCAGAAGCAGCACCGCTGGCGGTCTGCAGCATCGGGGCTTCCATCAACATGCCGCCCACGCCTTGGGCTACAGCACCCGCGCCCCGAGCTAGTGCAGCTCCTGCGCCGATACCAGTGGCGGCACCAGCCCCGCCCTCTACGATGTCCTGTGCTACGCGCTCGCTGGCAGTCTCTGGCTGCGGTAGACCAGCATGGGTCGCCAGATTGCCAACAGCTTGCTTCAGGGGTTGCAAGCGCGGGCCGTTGCCCTCGCCCATCACGGCGTCGGCTGCAGCGTTCAAAGGCTTGGCGATCAGGTTGTCTGTGACCATACCAGGAACGCTGGCCAGACCCTGCGCAAGACTGCGCACACCCAGGCCCATGCCACGGGTCACCTTGTCGCCCATGGACGCTTCCTCTGCAGGTGGAGCATTCCGAGGCTTCAGGCCAGCAAGCAGCTCCTCGTTCGACATCTTCGAATAGTCAGGGCCGGCGGCTGGAGGTGGAGCAGCCGAAACACTCTGAGCCGTCGCTGGTTGCTGGATCGATGGGGTAGGAGTCTGGGGTGTCGCAGGCCCGGAAGCAGGCGCAGGATTGCGAGGTGGCAGGGAGGCCAGCAGCTCATCGTTGCTCATTGAAGAGTAATCAGGTGCTGCCATCTCAATACCCCATTTCTTTCAGGCGTGCTGCAAATGCAGGATCACTTGCTGCGCGCCGCTGAATCTCGGTGATTTGGGCATTCTCGGTGTTGGCTGCTACCGCTGCATTCCCAGCCCCCACCACCTGACCAATACGCTGCTCAGAATTGGGCACTTCTGCTTTAATGCCAGCCGTTGCGATGGCTCGGTTCTTCAGCTTCTGGTCGATTACCTCAGGAGAGTCACCAGGCTGAGGAAAGTACTGCTGACGGGCATTCGCAAACTCACCATCGCTGATAGCAGCACCGGACTCGCGGCGCAGCACAGCGTTGATATAGTCCCGCTGACTCTGCTCGACCTTCTGCTGCTCAGCACTTTGTGTCCAGTTTGCAGCTGCACCCATACCGACGGCATCAGCTGCACGCTTGATTAACCCAGGCTGGGTCACGCCTTGATTCGCCAGATCCGATAGCGTCTTGTCGGCCTCCTGCATGCGGCTGCCGAACTGCAGCGCCTTGGACTGCACATCATTGAGCGGGGCTTGGCTTTTGTCCGCTGGGCCGCCAGGAATCGCCTCCAGCCCACCACTAGTGTTGAATCTGTAGCCTGCCGGCGCATTGGAGCGATTAGCAGCAGCCGCCCTCTCCTTGGCCGCTTCAATGGTGCCCAGGGCATCGATCATCGAGCGCTGAGTGCCGGTATCCGCGGCGATTCGCGCCTTCTCCAGCTCAGTCTGGTTGGCCTGCTGGCCCAGCATAGCCTGCACCAAAGAGCGCTGTTGATTGCCCTGCTGTTCCATTCCCTCCCGCTGCAGGCCTGCATTGACCTGGTTGGTAGCCATATCTAGGCGAGGCTGCTCTGCCCGGGCCGACAAATCCGCGCGGGCGGCATCCTGGAACGCCGCTTGGGCAAGTGATGGCCCATTGATCCGGCCACGGCGGGAATCAAATGCGCCACCATTGTTCGTGATCGAGCTGGCTGATACCTCCAGATTGCGCAGATTGTTGCGCGCTTCCCAGTCGTTACCGCTGTGAGCCACCTGGGGGGCGTTGAACTGCGGCACCTGTTGCTGTGGCTGGGTGTTGAAAGCCCGGTCTATCAGAGATTGGCCGGCCGGAGGCCTTGCAGCAGCAGGGGGAGTATCAAAAGCCCGTGCAACCAGCCCACCACCCATGCCAGGAGAGCCAGGACTTGCGCCATTTATAGAGACATCGCCACCCACATTGCCACCGCTGTAGGTGTTCGTGGACGGGTCGAAGCTGACCTTGTTGGATTGTGGAGTCCCCGCAAAGGCACGGCTCACCAGAGAATCCTGAACAGGTGCAGGCGCTTGTGGGTTTGCCACGCCGCTATTGGTAACGTTACGCTGCAGGGGGCCTGCTACAGGACTGGAGGCCGGAGTCGTAGCAGGGGCTGAGGGAGGCTTTGGAGGCGACGCCATTGCCACCTGCACCATCCCAGGCTTGGAGGCTGCCGCAGCATCTCCGAATGAGTTTGGCCTCGGCGCTCGATAGTCATCCATTGGGATTTGATCAATAAGACTCTGGCGTTGATCGTTCGTTGCCATTCCTGCACCTCTAATAGTTCAGATTGCAGTATCTACAGAGGAGGGATTTACGTCGAACCCTGTAGGGGGCACAATACTTCTGTTGGCGTAATGGGCGCCAGAAGTGCTAGTCATGTTGTGCAGCGTCAATGGCTGCTTGGAAAAGCAGTGGAAGTACGAGAGGTGGAGTTCGGAACCATCCCAGCATGACCGGCCGACACTAGCTCCCATTGGGAGCTTTTGTTTTCTACCCTTCGGTATACAATTAACTTGCCGTCTGAATAAAGTAAGTCGGAAGTGCTTAGAAGGTTGTGCAGTGTTAATGGCAGTTCGCAAGGACCGTGAAAGTACGAGAGGTGGAAATCGGTGCCACCCCCTCCCCTAAGCCCATCTAAAGCTCTCCCATGAGGGCTTTATTTGTTTTTGGCTTTATGCGATAATCAAACCGTCAGCGAAATGCCGCTGAAAGTGATGATCTGATTGTGCCCTGTCAATGTTGGTCTTTTTGACCAAAATGTACGAGAGGTGGAGTTCGGAACCACCCCCTTCAGAATTGTCCAGACAAAGCCCCTATTCAGGGGCTTTTGTCTTTCTGGCGGGAAGCCCCCTCGGCACGACTGTCACAACATCCAGTGATTCGCCGTTTGGCGCCATTGGCATGTGAGCGGTATATGACCTGCCTGTTACTGGATCGCGCAAGCCACTGTTGGACAATGCTGGTTTATGCGCTTTCGCTGCTGGATCAACCCAAACATTTGATCGTGGCTGCATAGCCTGTTCGGCAAAGCGGACTACCTCTTCTGGCGAAAAGCCATCTAGGTTCACCCGCCTGTCAAGCATGTGTGCGGTGGCTGCATCAGTCATCATTACATCGCGCGACTCGGTTGGTGGCGTACCAAGACGTTGCAAGGCTTTCTGTTGACCAGGCGTCACATCCCCCAGGCGATAGGTCCCGCTCCCTTTGCCCGCAGTCAGATCAGCCAACAAGCGAGCTTTCCCCTCTGGAGACATGGCCGCCATCATTGCGAGACTCTTGGGCAATGCCGCTGGTGTAGCAAGATTGGCCAACAACTCTGCGGCCGGCCGACGCTCAGTGGAGATTGCACCAACATCCTCCAGCTTCTGACCTATCCATTCCGAACCGGCTACTGGAGCAGGATGCTTGTAGCCCAAAGGCTCCATCGCCATCGCAGTCAGATCAACTGGCGCACCAGCCAGGGAAGCCAGGCTGCGCCCAGCGAGATCTCGAATGCCAGATGCGACTTGAGGCGAAGTGGCTTTGTCCACCTCATTGGCAAAAGCAGCATCGATCAGGGAGCGCGCAGACGCTCTGGGTGCTGCATTGCTCTGGCCAGCGCCAAACAGACGCGCAACAAGTCCATCCGGAGCGGGTGCTTGCGCCTGTGGCGAAGCATAGTTGTCGAAAGGAATGGAGTCGATGAGGCTGCGAGGTGGGTTGGTTGCCATGTGAACCTTACGCGATTGGTCCAGGCATCAATCCATCGCCCTGGCGCACCCAGGTTTCGTTACGGCCACTGGACTTGCTCCCAAACTCGGCTTCGAAGTTGGCCAGAGATACTGCGGCCTTCGATGGGTCGAAAATGTCAGAGTCAGTGCGGCCATACACCCTGTAGAGCATCCAGTTCACCAAAGCAGGATGCAGCTCTTGTCGTATCTCTGGCTTGTCGGTATCGGCGCGCATGGGTTTCAAAGGCAGCCGTTGCACTGTCAACTTGATAGTGCACTCCTGCGCAGGCCGTGGCCACAAATAGAGCTGCCCCGTGGAGACACCAGTAACCAAATGCGTTGGTCGATTCTGGGCGGATTGGAACTGCCAGCCCGGAAACAGGCAATCCATTTCATCGACGTGAATGGTGGTTAGCGGCTGACCATCTGCGAATGCTCGCAGAATCTGAATGGCAAGCGCGTTGAGGCCGATTGCTTCTGCACCAGCTGCAGCCTTGATCGTGCACCAGCTCGATGTCGAATCCCTCAAGAGTTGGCCACGTCGGCATGCCTCATCCTGGGCCTCATTGGCGTAGATGGTCAGCAGTTCGTCAGAGCACAGCACATCATCATCACAACCGCCAATGGAGTTCTTCCCGTCCTGGCCATCAGCCCGGTACAGCGCAATCAGCTCTTGGAGATTCATGGCAGTGCCTTAGCGCGCTTCCGCCAGTACGCCGGTCAACCAAGCACCGCCGTTGGGGTTGGGGTCGCTCAGGACGCTGAATGGGAAACGCAGGCTGTGCATGGAGCGCAGCTTGTTGAAACCCTGCTCTCCCAGGCGTTCATCCAAGGTCTGTGCAAAGTCGGTACGCTTCGAACGGGCCAGAACCTCCACGTACTTGCGCTTCACCTGGACGGGTTCACCTCGTGGAATGAACTGGTTGACGCCGTTCACGCCAACTTGGACAAGCAAAGGCTCATCGGCATTGTTGGGCGGATTGACCATGATGGTTACCCTCTCGTTCATGAACGCCTCCATATCGATGGCCTTCTTCGGCATGGGCTTGTCGACCACATCGATACCAGCATGGCCTCCGATCTCGCCTACGGTGCGAATTTCCTCTGCCCCCAGGAATTGCGAGTCTGCATCGATTTGTTTGCGTGTTGCCATTGTGCTTGTCCAGTCAATTGAAAATGCCCGGCACCCTCATGGAGCGCCGGGCGTGCCCATTACAGGGCGGAGACACCAGCCTCAATCAAGGCCATCCAGCCCTCATTGAGCAACGTGCACTGCATGTAGAACTTGGCGCCCACATAGCCGCGCTGGCCCAGGGGGTCGCTCTTGTCCTTCTGACCAGGCGGGATGTAGGTGGGATCCACCGCATCAGCACCGCGCAGAGCCAGTTGACCCCAGGCGTCCTCGCCAACCACAATGAACGGGTAAACGTCCACCTTGGTAGCGCCCATCAGGCCAGTAGTGCCGATGTCGGCACCCGCACCCAGATAGGGAGCCAGCTCAGGGCTGGTGATGAAGCGGAAGTTCTCGCAAGAACCCAGCTCTTGCGCATGGACCGGCTTGCGGCTGCCATAAGCGCTGACATGCACGAAGCCAGGCAAATCACGGATATCAGCTTCGGCATCCGAGTGCACGAACACCAGATAGCTGGCTTCCACCGGCTTGGTAGCGATATCCACGCTGGGGGCCAGAATGCCCGTCACACGCTTTGCATGGTTCGCCTGCAGGTTGCGGCTGACCTTGCGCAAGGTGTTCAGAGAAATTTTGCCGTCCACCGTGGCACGGCTGGAGCCAGCGCCACCGTAGAACACGTTGGTGCAAGACTTGATGACGCCATAGCGGATCATTTCACGCAGCAGGCCTACGCGCTCGCCGCACTGCTTTTTCATTTCAGCAGGTACGTCGTCCTCGTAGGTGTCCACCACCTGGTCGGTCAACTCATACAGGCAGCCGTACTGCTTGATGGTTGTGGTGATGTCCTGTGGCACCAGCGTGTCAGCCGCAGGCGTTACGCCTTCTGTCAACTCGTGGGCAACGGCATCCACCACCGGGCGGTTGCGTGTATTCCAGTCCGTGTTTGCCGCGCCAAAAGGCAAGTAGCGGCGATAAACGACCGTGCGGCCGTTGTTCTTGGGGATGGCGCGCTGAACACCAGTGATACCCAGCACTTCCACGCCAACAGCGTGCGCCAGGATCTCCCCCTTCAGTTTGCCAATTCGCTCCGCTGGAGCAGTCGTCTTGAATTGAGCCATGATTTAACTCCTTGTTGGGCTACTGCCCTAAAGTGCGTTTGAACGCAGCTTCCATTGCTTCCTGTTCTGTAGGCGCGGCTTGGGGACGCTGGGCAGAGCCTGTTGGAGTAACGGCACGCTGTAGTCGCTGTTGGCCCTTTGCCGCCTTTTCAGCGGCCTCCTGCTGGCCAGCAATCCACTTGTCGTATCCGTCCACCACAGAGGCCAGTGCTTCGGCGGTTTGTGCCGCCTGAAACGCCTGCCGTGTTTCATCCCCTTGCGCGGCCAGCCACGAACCAAATGGTTGCGACTGCACCTTTTCGCGCCACCCTGGTTGAGTGCGATCCATCACAGCGAGCTCGATGAACATCTGGTCTGGCTCGGCCTGCTCCACCGCTTGAACAGTGGCCACTGGTTCTTGCGGTGCAACTGGCGGGGCCGCCTGAGCCTGCGGCTGCTGCGACTTGATCAACGCTTGGATGCCTCGGTACACATCCGGGTAGTCCTGCTCAAGCTGCTTGATTTCAGGCAGATCCTCAACCGACACAACTGCCTGTTGAGATGCCTGAACCTGCGGCGCCGGAGGTTGTTGTTGCAGGCGGCCGATCAGCTCACCTACCCTTCCCTCAGCCTTACGCAGCCGCTGCTTGAGAGGCTCTACTTCCGATGCGCTTTCAACCAGGCGCTTTAGTTCACTGCGCTTGAAGCCTTCAAACAACTCGGGGTCGTCTTCTGTGGGAGGCTTCTCAACTGGCGTTTCACCAGTCTTTTCAGCTCCCTCAGCATCTGGCGCCTCAGGCTGTTGTTCAGGCTCCTGTGGCTCTGTTGGAACCTCTGGCTCTTGAGGAACCTCGGCTACCGGCGCAACCGGTGCGGGGGGCTCAAGACCACTGGCCTCAGCAAATCCACGTTCAAACGCTGCTAGCTCCTGTTGCTGCTCGTCCATGCGTCATGCACTCCTTAAATCCACTTCCACCAAGGTCAGTACGTTGGCCCAACGTTGGTGCTCAATTCCGGGTCTGGTTTATTGGCCAGAGCCAGTAGTGACTTAAAGGCTGCAATTCGCCCTCGCATCTCTGCAGTGGCTATTGCATCCAGCACAGGCGAATCGTTCTTCTCTCTCAGAATGGCAATTTGTCCCTCAGCGAACTGTTGAACTGCCCGCCAGGTCTGAGAGCTAATATCGACTGCCTGCTTCGTCATGGAAGCAGTTTCAATTTGGAGGGGATGCGCGTCCAACCCTACAGGGGGTTACAGCACACCATCAAGGCGTTGCGTCTCAATACCCTGCTTCATACCGATGTCTGGACTCACCGGGGTACCTGGATGCATAGGATCCGTGTTCTCCTGTGGCTCGATGGGTGGAATGGCCGAAGTGTCAGCCTCAGGGTAGATTGGCGCTACATCCTGGTCTTTGAACCCAACTGATCGAGCAAGGCCATCAGCAAGCCCTGCCGCTTGAGGCACTGCGGCAATGACTTGAGCGGTCTGGACTCCGCTGTAAAGCGTCTCCATGCCGACATTGGTAGCCTCTGCATCTGCTTTGCGAGCCAACGCCAACTCTTTGGTCTGCTGGGCCTCCAGTAGACCGGCCTTGGCCTCCAGAGTTGGATCAGGCGCTGGTTGCTGTGCTTGCATCGCATCTTCGTCCATCTGGAACTTCTTCGGATCCAGACGCTGCCCCTTGCATAGCTCGGCCGCCAGTTTGGCTGGATCGAGTTTGTAAAGCGGATTGGCAGCAGCTTGAAGCATGGACATCAGGAATTGCTGCTGCGCATCACGCTCTACCAGGGCAGATGACGCACGCACATCCACCTGAAAATCTCCCTTGATGCTCTCGTCATCGCTGTAGATCATCATCCAGTCGAAGTAGCGACGGATGTGTGGAGCAGTCATGTAGTCGTCAAACCGCTTGGCAAGGCGTCGCAGAACGCTGGTGGCGTTGTTGTTCTGCATCTGCATGCCGCCTAAGGTGTTGGGCGCATCGCCACGGATACCCTGCAGCATGGCGGGCATGCCGGTTGTGTCCTCGGCCATCTTGAGCGCGAAATTGATGATGTTCATCAGTTCGTTCTGCACGGATGGGACAACAAAGGCATTAAATGCGCCGCGCACATCCTGAACTGTGGCGTTTGCTTCTGCCCTCCACACCTTGCCTGGGCGAAGCGCATAGTTCCCATCAGCAGGTGTGATGTTGTTGCCTATGATGATCTGCGGCGCCGCCGACAGCCCGCCATTGTCCATCATGGCCCGGGCACTAGCATTGAGCATGCGCTGCGTGGTGCGGATCTGGCGACTGATGCCCATACCCCATGGCATGCCAGGGCGACGCTGCCAAGCCAAAACGTCATACGGGAACTCTCCATTCTCCTGGGGGCTCATGACACACTTGACCAGACGATCATTGATCAGGACTGCCATGGTTGGCACACGATCCTCTTCATCCTCTTCCAGATCAACACCGATGGCTGCCAGGTGCTCCTTTGCGCAGTAGCCGTAGAAGATCCACATCTCGTACTCATCATCGCCTGGGCGGTAGGTCGCCTCGGTGCCTTCACGCACGCGGCTTGGCCCTTCTTTGAGCGCTGCTTTCAGGGCAGTGGTGTCGTAGCTCTCATCAGCCAGCAATTCCTTGATCTGGCGCTTGCTGATGCACTCGCGCTCCCAGATATAACTGCCGTGGTGGATGTTCTCTCCACAGGAAGGGTCAGGGAAGAGATTCCATGGATCAATGCGCTTGCTTGCCGGCTGGATTTCGTCCACCTTGACCATGGCCGTCAAGCCAGTCACTGGGTCCTTCTGCGTCACCCGGACAGTGCGCATGACCGGGAATGGCCCTTTCAGTACACCGGAGCCAATGCGCGCCGAATCTTCAATGACCTGGCGCACCTCTCCATGCCAATTGGATTCAACCAACGGATCCTCAATTGCATCCTGCATCCTCAAGGCCGCTTCTTCAGCCTGGGCCTGCTGCGCCTCCAGCTGTGATTGCAACTGCTCGGGGCCCTCAGCGCCCATCTGTTGCGCAAGCGCAGTCAGTTTGATGGGTGAAATCTGCGGCAATGGCGTTGGCTTGATTTCCCAGCACCGATCATCGATTGGCAGCAGCATGTCCGATACTCGTGCGCTTGCTGCGTCCGTATAGCTTCGAGTGATGTTCAGGAAGATGACAGAGCGACCACCCTCATTCCTTTTCATGCTCTGGCCACTCAGGATTGCGGTCTTGCGGCTACGGTAGAGCTGGTTGGCATTCTGAAAGTCACGGTTGGCATCATCAATGCCCTGATAGTGCTCTTCATCCTCTGTCCACTCTTCCTCGATGCCAGCTCCTGCGCGCCCGGAGATGGCTTCTCGGCGCTTGGTCAGGAGCGTATTGAGGAAAGTGCGACCAATATCCGCTCCAGAATCTGGGCGGTCATGCTGCATGTCTGCCTGGTTGTTTTCTGTGATTGCTTGCATGTCAATATCCCATCTCTGGATCGTGTGCTACCCAGCTTGAATTGATTGCTATAGGGCGCTCTTGCTGGGCTCTGTACATGTGCTCGGCCGACATGGCGATATACCGGAATGCATCTGCCCCATGGCTGTACTCATCGTGCAGCGGCCCCATGGGCTCATTCGTTTTGCTGTTGACCGCACGCTGGTAACGTTTCAGGCATTCCAGCAGCCTGGCTGCCTTGCTCTTGTCGAAGTAGCATCGTGGGAAAAGCATGCGTGCAGACTTGATCCCCTCTTCCACACTGAGGGCCGGATTGCACTTAACTTGACGCCGGCCAAGCAGACGCAGCTTCTGCTCTGCGGTCTGTCCCGTCTGGAAGTTTCCAGCATTCCCGTCGTGCGGCAGATAGTCCCAGCCCCAGCGGTATGGGCGCTTGTCTAGTTGGGCGACATACCAATCCAATGTCCGGTGGCTGTCCTCTATGTAGTCGATGATCCGCACATCCTGCGCGCCGCCAATCTGGACCATTGCGATGGTCATAGAGTCATTCCAGCCCAAGTCCCAGACTGTGTGTACTGGCAGACGCGTGTCATATGGCACATTGCCAACACGCTGGTCCTGGTACAGCGCTTCAATCTCAAAGCGATAGATTGCCCCGGCAGATACCGTACGGGCCTTGCCCTCCCAGATATGCTCGTAGTCCTCCTTGAGCATGGAGCGCTTGGCCTTGAGGCGCTCTTCATTCAGGACATCTGGAAACCAGGGGTTGTCCCGCCAGTTGATGTCGCAAACCCAGGTGTCATCAGAGGGTGTGGCAATGAAACGCTGGTAGGTTTCATCCGTCTCCATGTCCGGATTCAGAGTCAGCCATATCTCACTGCCTTCCTTGCGGATCGTTGGCGTAAGCGTGTCCCAGGACTTCTTGCTCACCCCATGGGCTTCTTCCACCCAGACAAGATCCACCCCCTCAAAAGACTTGATGGAATCCACCGTGTGGCTCTGCAGGCCTGAAAACACGATCAGAGTGCCATTGGCACCCCGAATCTCAGTATCCAGCACTTCATAGAACGCTTGCAGGCCAAGCTTGATGATCTTGTCTTTGAGCAGCCGATGCACAGAGTCGCGCATGGACTTCTGTATTTCACGGGCACAGAGGATGCGCAATGGATTGCGAGCCCCCTTCTCCAGCAACACCTCAGCAACACCGTGCGACTTACCACCACCACGGCCGCCTTTCATCACTTTGTACCGGCAAGGCTTGTACAGCCCCGACAGCTTGGCAGGGATTTGCACGTTGATGGCCAGGGGGGCACTCATTCCTGGTCACCCTCATTCCTGGCAGGTGCCTGTACAAACGTAACGGTGGATTGAACCTGCATCGCACCACCACCTGGGCCGCTGTGTTCCTGTTCAAACTTGTCGCGCCACAGATCCGGACGGCGATTCTTCAACCAAAAGATGGCAGCTGTCGTATCTGGCGGGTAATGCTTGATTGTTGGCGTAATGACGATCTCGCCATTGACGCTTTTAATATCGTTCTCGGGATGCTCATAACCAGTTGCTCGGTGGAACAGCTTGCTTGCCACCTCTGCATCAGCTCTAGTCTTCCCCTTTTTTATGGACTCAAAGAAATCTGGGTGAACCTTCTTCCAAGTGTTTACTGTCTGCTCTGTGACCTCGAAAGCCTCAGCTAGATCTTTGTCGGTCGCACCCAGCTTGGCCAGCTTGAGAGCCCAATCCGAATACTCCTCACGATAGGCAGTTGGTCTACCTAAAGGCGCAGCAACGCCTGCCGCCTTCTTCTTGACCGCAGGCTTAGCTTTAGAGTTCTTGGTGGTTGCAGGCCTTGCGCCTTGCTTTGGTGTTGCCATTCCCTGAGTGTTCAGGGAAGGCTACTTGGTGTCGAACCCTACGAGGGGGCTAATCTTTCTTGCTCAAGTGATGAGCATTTAGTAGTTCTTTCATCTCATTCAAATATGCATCTCTCTCAGCCTCTAATGTTTTCTTTTCATGCCTTAGCGTAGAAATCTTAGCAATTAAATTATCACGCTTTATACCTTCTGCTGCACTTGACGAAAACTCTGAAGGCTTCTCTATCTCATAAAGTGTTATGGAATTGTCTAAACGATCGATAGCCATAGATGCCGCGTTTGCCAATGCCGTAACCGCCGCCAACCTTACTGACTCTCTACCATTCCAAACCAACAAATTCTGTGCTTCGGTAGCTTTCGCGAGCTCATCCCTAGTATTGACGAGTTCTTGCTTTTGTATCTTCACAGACTCGGTAAGCCAGAAGAATGCCGCAAAGGCAACTATCGGATTCATCAGCCCGCCCAAGAAATCCCCAAAAGCCCCCCATTTGTCAGAATCAGTTGCAGGATTTTGTCCAAGGATTAAACCAAAGTAGATCAGATATGCCCCAACAAGGCACACTGCTATTCCTGCAACCCATTTCTTCCATGAGAGCACTCTAGCCTCCAACTCCCGCAATTGTTCTGAGTTGCTTTGTTGAGCCAATTTTTCACCTACTTCCATCACCAACTCCATAAATGTGAAGCGCAGAACTATAGTTTGGATCGCTTGCGCCTAAATTACAGAGACAGCTTATAAGTCTGAAAAGCCTAGACCTCACATCTCAATTGCCATCTGCCGCCCATCCGCCTCCAGCATCTCCTTGAGCCCCGCAACTTGACGCTTGAGTTTTTCCACCTGGTCAGCCAGGCGTACTGTCAGGTGCGTATGCTCCACCACGGCGGCCTGGGCGGCTGATCCAGCGGCAAGAGGAGCCAGCATGCGCCACTCTCCTGGGGTGAGCGACATCACTTGGTCGCCCTTCTCGATCTTGGCGTATCCCCGGGGGAGGATGGTTACGCTCACCGCCTCGGACTGCTCAGGCACCTCGGCCGGCTCATAAAGGCCGCGCTCAATGCTGATGATCTTGTCCTCTCGCTTGAGGGATTTCAGGGCTTCATCGACCGTCACGGTCTTCAGCCCTGTTTGGCGCACCAAGGCATCCCGAGTGATTGGGGCGCCGAGGTCGTAGAGTTCCCAGACTGCTTCACAGACGCGGGCCTTGGCGGTTCGCTCCTGGGCGGGGGTCAGCTTTTCGGTCATAGGGCCTCCTTTTCCTGTTGAATCTCTGTCTCGGGGCTTGGCCACTTGGGAAGATCCTTGGGCCATTTCCCTTGCATCTCGATCTTTCTGCGGGTGTCTGCGCCCCAGGCTTCGGCCACGATGGCGGCAGCAATCCTGGGGTAAAGCTCGTACTGGTCAAATTTTGGGTGGCACCCCTTCACCCCTGGCCTGTCACAGCACAGCGGGAAGCAGGTGCGGTCATCAGTCTTGAGGCCTGCCCCCTTTCCATGATTGGCATGCGCTGCTTGGCTGTATCCAACAATCTTGCAGGCGCAGCATGGAAGGCTCGCCACCAGTCGGCGGTAGCCCTCATGGCGCAGAAACTCACCCTTTGACACTGGGATAGCTGCAGCAGACGCCAGTGCGTAGTTCGGCGCAGCAGGCAGAGGTCGGCACACAGGCTTTGGGGCAATCTGCCGCTCCAGGCGCTTGAAGCCACTGCGCCTCATCGTGCGCCCTCCAGAAGTCGTCGGGCCTCACCCAGCTTTTGATGGACCACCAGCACACTCACCTTGTTGGCATGTGCAAGCGACTCAACACTGACGCCGCGGCCACGCTCCAGATGAAGATTCATCAAGCGCATCGGCGTCCAGTGGCAGAACTTGCCTTTTTCTACCCGGTGCAAATACCCTCTGTAGACGCACTGCACCCATTTCTGGCTCATCTTGTATTCATCGGCGATCTGTCTCCAAGTCATCCGACGAGCAACACAGCCGGCCAGGTCGTAGAGTTGGGCATCGGTCCATTGCTTGCGGCTCATTTCCGTGCGTCCTCCAGAGCCTGCCATGTGAGTTGAACCATAGCTTTGATTTCGCTATAGATTCTGGTGAACTCTTGTTCATTCCTCCAACGGCAGTTTTCCTCCCATTGTTGGTAGGAGAACTGAGGCGTCGGGCCAATTCCAAACCCTACGCCTCCAAGACATAACCAATAGCCATGCTTGAGGGAAAGCCTTGGCTTCATCGCACCACCCTCCCCTCTGCCCGATTGCTTGCTTCCTGAGAACGCCAGATTTCCACCTGCAGCTCAGCTGCCTTCATCTTCCAGCGGAACAGTTCCTCAGCCTCTACAGCCGATTCCAAGCCGTTCAGCAGCTCGATGTACTCGGGGTGGCTGTAGGCGTAGGCTTCACGGTCGGCCACGGTCTTGCCCTCGGCCTGCTGCATGAGGATGGCCTTCTTGGATTTGCGGAACTCTTCCAGCTGGACACGCTTGGCCTTGGCTGCCGCGTATCGGGGTGCAGTCTGGAGCAAGTAGTCAACCGCAACTTGAGGATCAATTGGTTCGGACATGGCGCACCTCCACTTTCACCATTCCGCCGATCTGGTCGGCCTTGTCGATACCCAGTTTCCAATTCTTGTCATCTACTCCAAGCACATCAGCCAAGCCATCAAGGCCAGACTTCATGCGCGCCAGGGCGTTATCCAGATCAAAGGCGCGGCGGCTCGGCGGATAGAACAGCAGATCAATGTGCAATTTCTGCACTTTGGTACGGCTGACTCCCTGAGCCCGCGCCTGCAAAGCGCACTCTGCGCGGTACGCCTTCTTGGCCTTTGCCACCACTGCCCAATGCAGGCGAGCATTAGGGCTCAGCGCCTTTGGCGGCCATGGCAGCGTCAGGGCAGCGATCAATCCAGAGGCTTGACCTCCTCCGACGATGGCTTGAACCCTTTGGCCTTGAGTTGCTCCCGCACAGCCTCCCTCATCCCGGACCAGGCACCCGCCGCATCCTGGTCGGCTTCCAGCTTGGCAGCCTGCGCCCTGCTGTAGTGCCACCACCCCGGCGTCATTGCCAACGTCACCAGCCAGTCCCGTGTTCTTTGAAATTCGCTGCATTGCTCCCCCCTCATGCGGCCTTGCGCTCAATAAGTTGCGTGAAGATCCCGTTCGCCGCGTACTCCCGGCGATTTCGACCCGACCGGATTCCTTGCGCTGCAGCTTTGGTGATCCCGAAGTGGTCAGCGGCCTGCTGATTTGTTCCAATGAATGCACGCAACCCACGCACCATCTCGTCTGTGATGTGCGAACGCTTCTTTCTGCCAATCGACTGGCGCATGCGGTGCAGAAGAGTCATCTTCTTGCCCTTCTGGGAATGGCCTCGCTTTACCTTCTTGATGTGCCCGAACGCCACACATGCGGGGTCTTCACACTTGGGAAGCAACACATCGCTGTTTGTCAACGACTTGCCTGTGGTCGTCTCCCAGATCAACCTGCGCACCGATGTCTTGGGCTTGCCACCTGGGACATACACCAGCGGCCCCTGACGGCCATTTGTTGATCCAGCCCACAACTCGCAGCCGGTTTCGTTGTCAATGCGGCACTTGCCAAGGAGGTACGCGAGAAGCTCATCAGCAGACATTTGCCAATCTGGCAGTGCGTAGCCAGTCCATTCACCGACATGCAGCCTTTTGATGCGGCCTTCTGCCTCCAGCTGCTTGAGCACAGGTGCAATGTTCTTGCGCCAGTTGAAGCTTGCGGTGTCGCCCAGGCTTTGGGCCAGTACCAGCCCCTTGCTGACGAGTTCCATGATTTGCTCTTTGGTCATGCCTCTACCCCCTTGATGCGGGCAAAGCGGTACTTGCCAACCGCGTTTTTTTCCAGATAGCCAAACCGCACCAGCGCATTGACATGCCACTGCATCGCGTTGGGCGTCATGCCAAAGCGCTTTGCAGAGACATTGATGGGAGGCAACTGATCGTTTTCAGTGAAGAACTCACGCATGAATGCCAAGATGCCAAGCTGGTCAGGAGTGGCGACAGTAGCCGGCGTTCTCCCGCCCTTTCGCAGCACCTCGGTCTTGCCGGTACCACGAATGGCAGCGGCCAGCGCATTTGCTTCCTTCATGTAGGTCACTGCCATGCCATCCGCCCTTCCATACCCAGGGCTAGGCGTGCTTCGCGCTGGCTGTACCCACTGACCGACTTGTCGTTACGCTCAACGCGCCACAAAATGCGACGCGCCCAGTCTTTGCCGTCGTTCTTGGGCTGCAGGTCAACCTTGATGGGTTCTAGCTTTGGCGCAGGAAGGGCCTTGATCCCCTGCTCTTGCGCATAGGTCTTGCGGGGAGTCAGTGCTTCACACACAGCTTCGAACTGCGGCAGATTGGGCGGAAACTCAGGGTGCTCTCGTGTCAGCTTCTTGGCTGCGGCCTCAATGGTCGCGGCGGGAAACTTGCTCAATGCAGCATCCCAAACTTTCATGGTCGAACGAATCCCGAGATCCCGCCCCTCCGAATCGGTCACCCCAGTGGCGAACTTTGAGAGGAACAAGGAGCCATAGGAGCCTTGCAAGGTCACGAACAGGAGTTTCACCGTGCCGCCAACCTGACGCTCTGCAGCTGGATTGCTTTGCTGTGCTGCGCGCACAACGGCGCCTTCGAATTCAACAACGTTGTGCATGGTCATGCCTCGTAAATGGTTGCAGCTGCTGCTGCGAATTTGTGGCCTTGGTTACCGCGCTGCACTGTGCGCGGGGTACGCTCATCAGGCTTGAGCCACTCAGCCATCAACCCCTGCGATCCACGGGCACACCAGACCTGCAAAAAGTCTTCAAGGGCCATTCCTGCGATGGCAGCTTCACGACGGGCGACATTCACGACCGTCTGAGTCACTGCAGCCTTCTTTGCCTTGCGGAGTTGCAGCCAGTCCGACCAGGTTTGCTCAGTCACGTCATCAGGCCGGTGAGGCAAAGAACGACCTGAACCAGAAATCTGACGGGTTGAGGAAGGTGGAGCCGAAGGCGATGCATCTGCATGCACAGATGGGGCTTGTGTGCCACTAACGGCTGCTAGTTCTTTCACTACCTCTTTATCTGCCTCTTCTTCTTTATCTATATCTGTATCTATATCTATATCTGTACGCGTGACATCGTGACATGTCACGCGTGACTCATCCGTGACCGCCTTGGAACCCGCGCCAGACTTAGCTTTCGCGCGCTGCTTGCGTTTACGCTCGGCAGCGGTGGGGTCGGCATCACTGCGCATCTGACGGGTGTCCCAATTCAGGGGCTGCATGGTGTCCTGGTCGACCAAACCGACTTCTGCCAGGCGACGAACTACGTCTTCAAGGGTGCGCGTGTCCAGGCCCATCTTCACTGCGACCTTGCGCATCAGCAGAGGACCGGAATCGTCCAGAACGCCCTGTCCCTTCAGGCACAGGAGCGCCATGAAGTGCCAACGGTCTTCAAATGCCAGCAGGCGCAGCTTCTCGTCATCAATCATTTCCGTGTAGGCACGGAACCATGGCAGTTGTGTGCTCATGCTTTCTCCCATCCTGGCGCCTTAGTGCCGTTACCCATCGTGCGGGTGAATAATTGGTTGGAGCGGCGGATGTAGCCATCGCGCGCCGCCTGAGTGAAGATCGATCCCCAACTGCGCAGATCAGCAGGAGCAATGCCCTTGTTGATCGCTGCAAGCGTTACTTCCTCAGCGCAGAAGGGCCTGGTGGCTTTCTTGGCGAAAGCGATCAGGAAGCCGTAAGCATCGTTCTCGAAACTACGCGGCGCCTTGCCGAACAGGTCTTGCTGCTTACGCATTTGCATCCCTTTCCAAATCCGCAGGCAATGGATTGCCACGCGCCACGTTGGCCAGCAAACTAGCCTCATGCATCCACTGATTCGCATCCTTTGTCAGAGACTCAAGAATGAGATCGCTTCGCTCCTGGCGGCGGGCAATGCTCACGGCGTCATATGCATTGACAACGTATTTGGGCAAGCGCATACGAACCTCTACGGTGTCGCTGTCGGGGTTGCGTCCGCGTGCAAAGTTAGGAATCTCGGAGTGGTCTGCCATGGTGTGATCCTTGTTGACAGTGCCGGATTCGCCCGGCCGGTGATACGTTTTGAAGTTTCGGAATCTGAGGCCCCGGTTAGCGGGGCAGCTAGAAGGGCTATGGCTCGGAGAATTCGAGAACTGCCGACGAACAATCGGGTGCGGCTGGATGAGGACCTGGAGCATCAAATGGCTCATCCATCTCATCCGGCGGGGCTCCCTTGATCAGAGGCCAAACACCTGGGTGGCACTCAATCTGAGTGGCGTGCGCCAACTTAAACGGGATGCCATTGCGCTTGCATAAGGTGCCTGCGGGCAAGGTAAAAGGCTCAACCATGGGCCACCTCTTGATCGTCAACAGGTGGCTTGCTGGAGCAGCGGAAAGTGGTCTTTTCGGAGAACCGCTTGATACGGAAGTGAGCTCGATAGATGGCCTGCATAGCATCTTCAACAGTCAAGCCATCAAGCAGCACCAGGATTTTTTGGGCTCTGATCTCAACTTCAGATGGAGCGTTGATCTGCTCAACCATGTGCCACCTCCTTTTGCCCGGGGGATGGGCGGGATTTCTTGATCGGAGCGATAGAGATGGCAGCGTCCAGATCTAGGCCTTTCAGCTTGGATCGCGCCGCCAGTCGCAGGAACTTCACTCGCGCGTCAGGAATGCCAGACTGCTTCCAGTTGCTAACGCTGGGCATCGAGATTTCGCACATCCGGGCCACCTCAGCGGTTCCGCCCAGGGCCTCGATGATCTTTGTGGCATGAGTGTTCATGCCTCCAATATTAGCCCAAGCTACCATTAATTGCAAGCCTGAGCTAATTTATTATTTGTTAGGCTAAGCTAATGAAAACCCTGCAAGAGCGGATGACAACCGCATTCCCGCCACCACATCGGCGCGGCCTGTTTGCGGAGATTGCCCGCGCCTGTAGTGTGTCGAGCCCTACGGTTACGGCCTGGTTTACCAAGCCAGAAAAGGTGTCCACCATCTCCAGGGCGAATGCAGAGCGTCTCTGCGGGCATTTCAATCTGCTCATATCCCCAGAGTGGCTGGCTGAGGGAACTGGCGCAATGTGGACTTCGCAGGTTGCCGGAGGCCCGGCACCCAGCATTGACCTGCTGACCTCAGACGTAGGCGATCCCATAGAGCTAAAGGGGATGAGAAGGATTCCAGTGGTTGGTGAAGTGCGCGGGGGTGACGATGGGTTTCTGGAAGAGTTCGAATACCCAGTGGCCTATGGCGAAGGCTATGTGCTCTACCCCACCACCGACCCCAACGCATACGCTGTGCGCGTGCGCGGCGACTCCATGCACCCCAGGTATCGCGCCGGAGAGTTTGTGATCGTGGAGCCCAATATCGAAGCCCAGGAAGGCGACGACGTTGTGGTGATCTGCTGCAACGGCAGAAAGATGCTCAAGCAGCTCAATTGGCGCCGCGATGGCGAAGTGCAGCTGTTATCCATTAATAACGGCTACGGGCCGCTGACACTGGATAAGACTGAGATTGACCGAATCCAGCTGGTAGCCGGCCGAGCCAGGCGCAATGCGATGTGCATGTAGGCAATAAGAGCAACCGAGAAATGAGGGGCTAAGTTGGCGAGCATCAACGATATCGATACACAAGAGGCAACGAACCTTTTTGCTGTCCGTCGGCAGTGCCTGGACATAGAAGAATGGATCCCTCAGAAGAGCCAGCCAAACACATGGGTGGCGTCCGGAGGTGTGCTGAATATGGACGAGACCAGCGCCAATCTACTGGTGGAGCTTTTCTTCAGGAAGTCTCAAAAAACCGGGACTGCTTGGTACAAGTTCACTGTCTTCAAGCGCAATCTGTGGGGCCTTGAGCGCGCCTATCAACTGGATATTGAACAATTCACCAAAAAAATCACGCCTCATGACTTGCCCCATGAGCACTTTGGCAAGGATCGAATTTCTGGCGAGCGCGACTGGGCTAATTGGTCTTTCACGGAAAGCTTGCAACACTTCTCCAGACGCACGAAAATAAATTTCCTACCAGATGTGGAAGATCCACATAAAAGCTTTAGCCTCAAGGTGCAATGATGATTTGTCAGCAAATTTCCTCACTCCTCGGAATGGCCTGCCATCCGTTGGATGATGCTGGCTATCTGGCTCTCCTTGAAACGCCGTTCAAGTTCGCAGACGGCGACTCCATGCGCGTGTTCGTGGAGCATCTAGGAAACAACCGCCTGCGCTTTTTTGATGATGGCAGCACGCTATTCCATTTTCTTGGTCGAGGCGTGAGAATCAACAATGGCATGCAGACTCGATTCTTGAGCCAGGCTGCTGCCGAGAATGGCAGCATCTTTACTGATGATGGTGTGATTGAGGTTTGGGCAGATCAGGCCAGCGCGCCAGAAGCTTTTGCCAAGTACATCAGCACATTGTTGTCTTTGCGCCAATGGGAAGTGACTCATTCCAATGTCTCACATGACGCTGAGATTTTTGTAGAGGAAGTAGCTATTTATCTGGCAGCCTGGAAGGGTGCTGACCATGTACGCAGACGCCCAAAAGTCACCGGCCTGACCGGTCGAAGCTATGACTTCGACTTTGATGTTGATGGTACGTTGGTGCTTGCGGTGTCACCTCATCATGCATCTGCAAATGCAGCCCTGCACAAGCTGGTTGACATACGTAGCTCCCCAGAAAATCAGGGGGCAGACATTCTGGTGGTGATGGAAGACCGACAAGATCCCAAGGCCGCGAAGACGGAGTCCACTGTGCTTGGAGCGGTAAGCCGCGTCCTGGGCATGAGGCAATTGCAAATCAATGCCGGAGCGCCCGCACAGTCACACTAGTCATCCACGCCACCAACGATCAACCGCCTCCGTGAACTGACCCCACAAAGTTGGACAGTTCACTACAGGCGGCTTTTTTCGGCCTTTTTTTAGCTGCGCAGCTAAATTTCAAGAAATACTTAGCCTGAGCTATTGATTTATATATTAGCCTGAGCTAAGATTCATCCATCGACCAGCAACAACCGCGAAACGACCGAAGGGGTAGCGATCCGGCCCCTGAACCGACTCGATGCAAGAGGAAGGTCTAGCTCCAGTGGAGCGCAGCTAGTTGCAGAACGCGATGGGTGTGAAGTGATCGAACTAGCGCCCTACTTCCTTAAAAGTTTGCGCAGAGAATTGATTGGCTGGGGCGGTCACTGTTGTACCGAATGAAGTTCAGCGGGTGGCAGGATGGCTTCCCATCCCGCCACACACTCGGTCACAACATCAACAGGAAGCAGATAAACGCCAAGATGGCCCGAAGACACTTGGCTACATCTACGTTGATGTTCACTCTCACGTTGGTCTTCATTGGATTGATTCCGGTGAAGACTCGTGGCCACGAGTCGTTAAACCCGCTTCTTTATTTAACGCGCCGTTGCTAGCGCGGCTGTTCTCTTGCCTAGTATGGAGATTCAGCATTCGGCCTGGCGGGCCTTTTCATCAAGTCGGCTGTGTGCCTAACACAACAGCGGGCAAGACTTCCGGGTCGGCCTCACCTTAAGCGCTTTGGTATCGCGCAATGGGCATTACCAGTGCCCATACCAAGTATCGCAGATAGACCGCCCCACCCAATCAGTTCTCTAGCGCTATCGAAGGATGAACGGCGACCAAGAATCGCCCTGCCCCTGTGCACCCCGGCAGACCAAAAGGGAGCGCTCAAGCCGATGAACTACCGGGAACGCGAGCGCATGCAAGGGAGCTGGAACGAAGCGATGTCGGAATTTCCGACTTTGCCGAGGTATGTCAGCCCGCCCTGGTGAACCCAGGGAGCAAACCAAAGCGCTTTCCCACAAGAGCACTTTGGTTTGCAAATGGTTGCTCAGCAAAGACTTTCCCATCAACCATGACTAATAGCGCATACTGTGTAGGACTTTGAGGCAGCGGACCTTGTGTCAAACATCCTTCCACCCTTGATTTAAGGAGCAGAAAGCCATGGGGCACACTTCCAAGCCACAACACCCTAACGCCTTGAGCAAAGAAGAAGCTCAGGCGCGATATGACAAAGAGCACATCTCCTATCCAAATGGGAAGCCAGATACACATCTGACATGGATTGGCAGGCCAGCTTATGTTGGCAATGAATTGTCTTATAGAGGCCAAGCACAGAAAGCCATCGTCACGCTCAACAGTTAATAGAGCAATCGGCGCTCCCCTCTGGGCGACATCAGAGGGAAAACCAAAGCGCTTCTCATGGAGTGATTTGGTTTTCTAGTCTGCCTCTGCGCTTCCATGCAGCGTCTGCGACAAGCATTCGGTTAATTGCTTTGGTGAGCGACAGCAGGGCAATGCTCCAGAACATCCATGACGGCAGAAACAGCTCAGTGGCAACTGCCGCGAGAAAGATCGCGATGAATGGCCATGATAAGAACACCAAATAAAGGTTGCGCGAACGGCTGTGGATGGCCCAACGAAGCACCTTCTTGGTCATAGCAGGAGCCTGAAGCGTGGACTTCTTTTTGAAGCCTGCTGCTGCCATAGCTCTGTACTTGAACCTGTTGGTACTGGTTGTGATCATTGCCGCACTTTCGCTTCAGATAGCGTTGATGCTCAAATATTAGCAGCCCGCCCCCTAACCCCCAAGCGCCCTACTCAGGGCGTTTTCAATTTATGCGCTCCTTGCGCGGAAGGATGAAGATGGATAGCAACAACGGATTCTGGGATCGTCCAGCGGATGAGCGCGCAGAAGCAATGCACAAGGCATCTGACCTAGGCGGGGTCGAGAACTTCTTCGACTTGCCGCCAGATGAACGTGCCGCCGCCTACGAGCAAGCAGAGTAAAGCAACCCAAAAGCATCATTTCAGATGATTTGATGCTTTGGGTACTCACCCAGGAGGATGAATGCTACTGCAGATACTCGCAATAGCCGCCATCCTCACTCAGCCCAACCCCGAGGGCAGCGGCTCCTTGAATGCCGCAATTAGCCGAGACCATAAACCCCGCCAGAAACCAAGCGGGTGCGGCTAGTGACTTTGAGTGAGGGGTAGTCCGCTCTGGCGACGTTAAAGGCCAGAACCATCAAGAGGTGGCATTGCCACTATCGCAAACGAGTGAGCCTCCAAGCGGATTGCGACGCCGAGGTTAGGGGCAATTGCCCTGAAACAGTGCCACCCCTCGATGGTGAGCGCGCAATGGTGATGCGCAGAAGGCTGAATGTCGTCAATTCACGCGGCCGAATTCGGTCAGTGCCGCAAGCCAGGATCACCTCTGGCCACCATCCCCTATTCATAGATGTAGCCACCCCTGGCAAATCTATTCATCTATCTATTCAGATTTACCACAAGCCACTGATCTGCAAAGCAATCTTGCTTGGAGTATCTATTCACAAAACACACCTACAAGGGCCAGCCATGACCGACTTGGACTATTGGAAAGAATGCATCAGCATCGCTGCTGACGAATGCGAGCTGACCCTGACGCCTGAGCAACTGGAATACCTCGCAGATTCGGTTTCGGGCAGTCATGAAAACTACAGCATGGCGTTCTATTCACCACCTGCCAGCGAACGCATGCAGGAAATTGAGCGAGGATGGAAAGCAAAGCTCAAGGTGCAACAAGACGAGCATGAGCGCTATGTGAACAACGCCGAAACCGCCATCAAGCAGGCCCTGCGCGTTCATCGCGATGACCATGTGACGATCGGCGCCTATGGCGAAGTGTTTCGGCATGACGGACGCACCAAGCAAATTCAGTAATCAACCACACACACTCCAGCACTACCACGCTGGATTCGCCACCTCCGGGTGGCTTTTTTATTTGGAGCGCGCGCATGTTGAATCACCCGATCACACTCGTTCGCCATCACCTCGATGACGGCTTCCGCTGCGGCAACTACGCCAGTTGGTGGAGCGATGGATATGAGAGCCGTGCGGAGATGACCCGACACCATATCGGCAACTGCGCGCCATATTGGGTCTTAACTGAGCAACACACAGACTCCGATGGGCGGCATTGGCATTCAGGCAACCGCTATTGCGTGATGGACGGTTTTGGATATCTGCAAGAGGTAACGCCATGAGCAACCTATCTGATGTATGGCACGCAGCTCAGAGCAGCAAAGCTCAGCGCGCATATGACCTGGCGGAAGCGTTTGATACCCGCTGGCAGCAGATCGCTCAAGGGCCGGACTTTGACCCAAGCGACTGGGAAAACATCTGCGAATGCCTGGGTGAGCTGAATGCTGATGCCAGGGCCAAGGTGTCCGGTTTCGTGCAGTCAGGGGCTTACGCAGATCTGGGCCAGTTCATCTGCCAGCAGTCGCTGGAGTATCAAGAGCAGCGCGCCAAGAGCGCAGCCTTAGCAACACACAAGGAGGTGTGAGATGTTCATCTACAAATTAGGCTCCATTGTGAGCCTCCCCTTCCCTTCTCGCCAAGCCGCAACTGATGCGGCTTTTTCTTTGTTCTCTGGGCCCGTTGGCGGGCTAGTTGTGAGGCCAGCATGACCCCAATGCTCACCATGCCCAACCGCCCTCTTTGCCCACTGCCAGGACAGAAGGCCAACCGCTACACCCCAGCGGTAGCAACCGACATCCGCAAGACATTCGACAAGTACCGGCGCCTGATCGCGCTGCAGGAGAAGAAATGAAAGAGCAAATGAATATTCAAGGAGTGCCGCCAGTGCGAGCAAAGGTATCAGACGCACGGGTGGCCGAATTGTCCCGTCTGCTCGGCGGCATGCTGGCAGCAGGAGATTTGGTGGATGAACTTAAGAAAGCGCAGTCTGAACACCCTGCGCTGCCGGGCATGACGCTCTCTATCGCTGTTGCAGAAAAGCACTTGGCGCAACTGCAGATGAAGAATTCGCGCCTCGTGCTGATTCTCGCCTGCTCAGCAGGGCTTGAGGTCGAGCGTGTCGCCACGTCAATTGAAATTCGTGACGATGGCGAGCTTGATCTGGTCTCGGTTTCTGGACAGCAGGCTCAAAGGGAAGGTACATGACCAGCCTCTTCCATGCATTCCTCTGGAGCGCCATCACAGCGCTTTCTTTTTGTGCGGCCGCTGTGTATGCGGGCGCGATTGTTTAAGGACGCACTATGCAAACAAGCGAGTCGCTATCCAAGATGGCTCCAGCATTCTTGGAAGCTCAGAAGGCGATCACCTATGCCCTGAAAGACGCCACGAACGGACACCTGAAAAACAGGTATGCAGATCTACCCGCTGTGATCGATGCCATCAAACCTGCCCTCAACGAGGCAGGAATTAGCTTTATCCAGTCTGGATCACGCTCTGACGATGGGAAGCTCCATCTGACAACCCGGCTGATGCATGAGTCTGGGGAGTGGATGGAAGACACCCTGGTGATGCCGCTCACCAAGCAGGACCCCCAGGGCTATGGATCGGCCATGACCTATGCCCGCCGCTACGGCCTAGCAGCAATCACGGGTCTCTACCAAGATGATGACGACGGGCAACGAGCCATACAGCCAGCGGGCAACCAGTCGGCGCCAAAGAAGAACCTGACCCAGAAGGACGCTCTGCACCTGATAGAACTCCTGCGTACCAAGCAGACCAACATCCAGAAGATCGAGGCGGAATATGCAATCAAACCAGACCAGCGACAGCGTTTGCTTGATGGCGCAATGGCATGACATAGAACAAAACTCTGACGCCTGGTTTGACCTGCGTTTGGGGAAGGCTACTGCCTCGAATTTTGGGATCATCATGGCAAACGAAGGCAAGGCATTTGGCGACCCAGCCAAGCGCTATGCCCTGGAATTGGCTCTCCAGCGCCTCACAGGCAAGAGAGCTACCGGATTCAGCAATGCGCACATGGAGCGCGGCCAGCAGCAGGAGCCTATCGCCCGCGAACGCTACGAGCAGCTTACCGGCGACTGGGTAACCAACGGTGGTTTCTTCGACTGCGGCACATTCGGAGATTCGCCTGATGGCTTGATCGGGGATAACGGCGCCTTAGAGATAAAGAGCGTCACCTATCCCGTTCACTACGAAAACATCTGCCGGGAAGCCATTGACCCCGCCTACAAGTGGCAGGTCACCGGGCACCTGCTCTGCTCAAACCGACAGTGGGTGGATTTTGCAAGCTATTGCGAGTCATTCCCAGACAGTAGCAACTTGATCGTCTATCGGGTTGAGCGGGCTGAACAGCAGGACCAACTGGAGCGCCTCACCGCTCGGCTAATAGAGTTTGAACAACTCGTGCAGCGAACAATCTCGAACATCCCAATTTAACCAACACCCTCCGGGAAGGCTGGAGGGAAGAAAGGCAAACCATGACTGGATACGACAACACAAATCGCGGCGTCATGTTCGTGAACGACCGCAAGCAAGAAGGCGATCGCAAACCTGATCGCACGGGCACTCTGAATGTGGAAGGGGTGGAATACTTCGTCGACGGCTGGATCAAGCAATCAAAGAGCGGCAATCCATTTCTCAGCCTATCTTTGAAGCGCAAAGATAAGCAACCAGGCGGCAACCACGAGCGGCCAGGCCAACACAGCCGTACAGCAGCACCCCAACAGACATCACGAGACGACTACGGCGATGACAGCGATGTGCCATTTTGAAGCACTAAAACGTGTAGGAAATAGCCGACATCAACATTGGAAAACTCAGCACATATGCGAGTTCTTTGATTTGGCAAACTGCAGTCCATCCAGGATCAATTAACAATTAAACGCTTGTTAATCATGGAGTTAGGTTTCTCAGCCGACCTCATATCACTCCTCCTTTTTCCAGTTCCTGAACTTTCGTGAGAGTCGGCCTTTTTATTCCACACCCCGCACTGCCGGGGTGTTTCTTTTTCCAGCTTCAGGCCTGCAACGGAACCCGCGTCCCATCCTTGGCAACCAGCGCGTTGCTCTCTCCGACTACGAGTTTGACTCCAAGTAGCTCCTGCTGGCCTTCTGGTAACTCTCTCCCAGCCAACCCCTTGCGAACCACTTCGCGCGTCTCAACGAATTCCTTCATTGATACAGGGTCAAGTTCGATGCATTGAGGGTAGGCATTGTCATGTTGGGCCCAGTGCGCGCGAATGGCACTGACCATGGAGTCAAAAAGCGTTGGCATAGCCCGCTAGTCTACCGCCCCCAGTGGGCACCTATTCACAGCCTGCCCTGGGCAGTTGAAGAGAACGTGTTGAAATCAGCAATGCTTTAGACCTTCGAACTCATGAAATTAGCTTAAAAGGCCCGCGCAGTATTTTTCTCCAGATTTTTTCAGGCGGCGGAGCTTTAATAATATTTGCATGCTTAAAAACTCTGGCTTCCCAATGAAAAAATGCGTTAGGCCAATCAACTGCGGAAAGATCATCCGCTTGAATCAGACGCAACAATATTGCATTAGCCTGGCGAGCAATATTATTCAGAGCATGCACAGAACCTCTAATATTTGAATCCAACACGTCGAGGCGAATTGACGAGCCACTATCGAGCGCCCCTTCAAATGCTGAATTTATCGTCACAGCACCATCGATAGTTTGCATTTCCCTGGCCATCCTTACAAATGCAACCATGCTATTTGCATGTTGGACGGATAACGATAAGGCATCTTTACCAGCGATTCGTCGCTCCCTATTTGCAATCCAAATTGCTAATAGTGCAGAAGAGAGAATGGCTAATGCCCCAAATATCGCTTGCATCCATCCCGACCACTCACTTTTGGTCATGCAAGACCACCAACTATTGATCTGCAAGTCACCCCACAACAAACAATATTCCTGGGCTGGCCTGGCATTCGCTACAGCTTCACCTATTGCCGTTACTAACTGATTCGTGTCCATCAATGCCTCCATGGCCGCGAATCCTACCCGACAACATGCCCGCCCTGAGCGGGCTTTTTCAATTCTGGAGCCCACCATGGCTGAACCTACCCCATCCTCCGCTCCCCTCAAGACTGCCGAGGGGGCTATCTCTGTCACCGAAGTTGAACTGACGCCAGAGCAGAAGCGCGGCCTCATCAGCGCCTGTAAAGGGCCATTGCCTGGAGTGGCCCAGGCAGCGGCAATAACCCATTGCGCCACCTGCAATGACCAAGGAGCCGTTGGCAACATCCTCACGGCAGAGCCTTGCCCTGACTGCAGCACGCCATCCCAGGCAGCACGCACCGCGCCTGAGCGCATTTGGCTGGATCTGGGTGTTGAAGAGGCCGAGCAGGTCAATTTCGCAGAACTAGGCGAAGTGACATGGAGCCCGAACAACGCAACCGGCCACGGCATTGCATATGTTCGAGCGGACAACCAGGCGGCGGCAGCACAGGCGCCCGCAGCAGTGGCTGTGCCTGATGAGCGCGCGGCATACGAAATGGGGGCCAAAGGCGCACCACCCACTGAACATGAGCGCATCCTGTTTGAAGAATGGATGCGCGGCCACTGCTGGAAAGTAGTAGGCACCTGGGATGGCGCGACATACCGAGGTGATGCTGAGCGTGGCCTATTCATTGATCCGCATGCAATGCGAACGCGTCAACTGTGGGCAGTATGGCGTGACCGTGCAGCCCTTGCCGCCACCCCAGCACTTCCAGCTACCGAGGATTTCTCGGCAGGTGACCTGGCAGAGGTGCAGGCCGAGCCGCTGTGCTGGGTGTTCGAAGACGAGCTGCCAACGTCTATGTCGACCGAGGCCTACAACGCGCTGTTTCCGCATTCCAAAGTAGACGGCGTTCGCATGTTTCCCGTCTTTGGCCCGCATGCTGCACCCCAGGCCCAGCCCGCTGATACGCTGGATGCTGAACTGCTGGAATCGGTGCGCGCGATGGTCAAGTTCCAAAAAGAGCGCGGAAGCGTTCTCCAGGTGCACATCGACAACATGGCCGACTTGCTTGATGAGCGAGACGCCGCCATGGCTGCAGCCCAGGAAGTCGGCAAGCATGAATGAAGCACAGCAAAAATGCGGCGGACGCCTGCACCCCGCAAAGCTGGGAAACCCAGGCGACCGTGTGCCATGCCCCTCTTGCGGTAAGCCCGTGACACTGCGGGCTCCATTCAACGGCCATCAAACATTATGGGTGCAAGTGCCAATGCACACAGCCGCCCAGCGCGCCCAACAGCAGGAGGGCCAGCCCCATGGATGACATCTGGATGCTTGCTTTCATCTTCAACGGGTTGATCGGAGCTGCTGGCAGCACCATGCCCCTGAAGCAGTGCGAAGCATGGGCGCGCGAGCTTGGCCCCAACTTCACATACGTGACGTGCGTCAACGTGAAAGACCCGACCTGCCGTGTCTACCGCGATCCGTCGAGCGAGCTGCGCGAATGGCAGCAGGACCTGGAGAAGCGCTGCCGCAGGCGGAACAAGCCACAAAAGGACGACCAATGATCTGGACCATTTCACTTTATTCGCTTGCCATCATTGGCGCCGTCTACCTGGTAGTCCGGATCATCTACCCGCTGACCTGGTTGGCACTGTATGCAACCGGCCACTTGATATTCGTCCTTCGCACTGCCGGGCCTGAGTGGCATGCAAAACCCTTCCGACACAAGTTGAAGGCGAGCTGCAAGTTTTGGCTTGGACAGATCGGAGATGCCGCCTCATGGCCTGCGACCGAAGTTACCTGCGGGCCGTACAAGTGGGTTCCGCTATTCAAGTACAGCGGGTTCAAGGCAGCCCAGGCCAAGAAGGAGGATTGAGATATGGCATGCGACATCTGCGGTGCAATCGGCACCCCACTGAATGACCTACTTCCGAGCTACCAGACTGCAGAGATAAAGGCGCTATGCCCTGCCTGCGAGAAGGAAGTAAACGCCAAGAGCATGCAGTTGATGACCTGGGCACAGCGCATCCGTGAATCTCTCACAAAGCGGTTTATGCAAGAGCGGAAAGGCATGCTGTTTAGCAAGAAGCCCGCCCCCAAGGAGGCACCATGACCGACAAGACAGAAGCACAGCCCGAAGCGCTGCGGCTTGCTCAATTTTTTGAAAGCCTGACTGAATCAAGCCACCGCTGGTGGGATGGTGTGCCTGTGCATGAGAAGGCGGCCACTGTTCTGCGCGCTCAGTCGGCGGAGATTGAGCAGCTCAAGGCCCAGCTATCGGCGCGGCAGGCTGTGCCGGATGGGTGGCGCCTGGCTCCATTCAAGCCAACTCCCGAGATGATCAACGCTGGTGTAGCAGCAAGGCGAAGTGGCGGAACAAGCGACGAGGTCTATATGGCCATGCTCTCAGCAGCCCCTCCCCCACCTGAGCGGGAGCCGCTGAGCAACGATCAATGGCAGGCACTCGCTGACGCGCTTGACAGGATCATCAACCGCGAGCTCAAAAACAAGATCTCTACGATTCTTCAGTTGCCCACGGAATAGGAGCCCCCAATGCCCGGTAACTTCTTCGACCTTGACCGCGAGCTTCCAGGCTGGATGAAACGTCCCCAGTGTCGCCATCCTGAGCACAACGCACCAAGCGGCATCTACATCCCAGAGGGCAAGGGGTATCGCCATGTCTGCCCAGCATGCGGACGAACGGACATTGTGATCCCCGATCAACCTTCAATGAATCTTGGAGCCACCAATGACAACCAATGACCCAATCCGAGGTGCGTTTGAGACTGCATACCCAAGTGCAGTCACAGACTGGCACGAGGGAAATCAGAACTATGTGCGATATGCAAATGAGTTTGAAAGATGGAAGGCTGCAGCCGCCCGTGAGAAGGCAGGCCGCTGGCAGCCAATCGAGACTGCGCCAAAGGATGGATCGCACTTCCTGGCTTTGATCGGAGGTCTGCCCTACGAAGCACGATTCGATGAACACGGGCGATTCATACGCTTCATCCATACAAATGTTGCGCCAGGCGCGGTATGGAAGATCCACCAGCATGATGGCCGCGAAATGCGGGAACAACACCTCCCGCCCGAGGAACCACGATATATAGCAACGGGAATGATCTGGCAAAACGGCTTCGACGTCGAGCCGACGTGTTGGTCGCCTCTCCCCGCAGCCCTAAAGCAGGAAGGAGCTAAATCTTGAACTCCAGCTACGAAACCCAAATCCTCGCTGCTCTGGATGGACCAGGTGCTTGGACCACCGGCGACATTGCCAGGCAGTGCAAGCCAACATTTGGCACCAATCGCATACATTCGGCATTCATCCGTCAGAAGCTGCAGGCATTGCAGATCGAAGGCAAGGTAAAGCCCATGGATAACAAGAAGCCCGTTTGCTGGGTGAAGATAGAAGGAGCCCCCAATGAGATCAACTAGGCGTCAAATCCGCCGCGCCAAGAAAGAGCGCGAGCAAGACAAATGGAACCAGCCTCGCAACAGCGGGGTTTCTCATTTCGGAGATTGATATGAAAGTTCAAGCACAGATCACCTGCGACTTCGATGTCGCCGCCATCAAGGTTTCAGCCCAAGTTCGCTATTGGGAAGGCGCGAAGGTTGGTGATGCTCAAGATGAAGACGGAACAAAGATCCCACTTCGTAACGGCGACTACTGGGAGCCCATCATCGATTTGGACACAGGCCGAATTCGCAACTGGCCAGAGGGCGTGGAGGCCGATGTTCACTACAAGGTCTGCGATGCCGGGCTGTACACGCTGATCGATGCAGATGGTCGTACTCTGGCGACACGCGACGGCTACGTCCCCGACATCCTCTCGCCCGCTGGTTCTGGCTATGGCGATTACATCATCATGGAGATTGGCGGAGACGGCGAGATAGCCGATTGGCGCGCCGACATTTATCCAGAAGACTGGAAATGGCAAACAGCCCACATCGACTGAGACACACCAGCCCCGCTCTTGATGCGGGGTTCTTTTTTTGGAGCAACAGATGAAAAACCCTTCATCCCCTGAAACAGACTCAAACGAAAATGCCGCCGTCGCTAGTGGCCCCGAGTGGGTCCTTGCGAGCAAGTACGAGGAAATGACTGGCGTCACTCGCGAAACCGTCAAACAGCGAAAGAAAAACGGCACCTGGAAGATTGGCCAACAAGTCGCAGTTGTCTCCCGTCGTCTCTACGTCAACATCAAGGCAGCAGATCAATGGATAAAAGACCAAAATTCGACACGCCACCTGGCGTGATAATCCGCGAATTTGTCACTGGCGACCGCATCCAAATTGCGTTCAGCTACCAAGGGAAAGAGTGCCGCGAGCTATTGCCAGCCGGACCCATCAACAAGTCCAGCATCCAGCGCGCCTCTGTCCTGCGGGACGATATCCGGGTCAAGATTAAGGCCGGTGATTTCGACTACGCCGAGTTCTTCCCCAATAGCCCGCGGGCCGGTGTCAGCAAGAAGAAGGCTGGGCTGATGAGGATACTGCTGCAAAAGCAGCTGGAGACCTACGAGCGCCAAGTGCAAAACGGACAGCTCTCTCCTTCAACCTATATCGGCTATGCGAAGGTCATTAATGGCGATCGCATGCAGTATTGGCACGAAATGCATGCTTCCGAGGTAACGCCCAGCATGCTGCGAGACTGGATCAGTGAAATGGATTGCACTTCCAAGGCTATCCGCAACACATTGATTCCACTACGGTCAGTGTTCGAGGATGCTTTAAATGATGGGCTCTTGGAGTTTGACCCGTTCGAGCGTATCGCTTTGGCCAAGCTAATTCGGCAGACTGCAAAAGCCAGTGACTACATCGTCCAGCCATTCACCCAAGCAGAACGCCAAGCAATTCTGGACGCATGTCGGCTGGATGAACGCCCTACTTTCCAGTTCTGGTTCAACACGGGACTTCGCCCGGGAGAGCTTCAAGCTCTTGAATGGCAGCATATTGACTGGCAGCGCCATATAGCCCGGATCGTTCAGAACCAAGTGGCGGGTGTCATCAAGGGACCAAAGACAGCCGCGGGCAGACGAGATGTCGAACTGAACGATGAAGCCATGGCTGCGCTGCGAGCCCAGCAGGCGATCAGTGGACATCTCGGATCCAGAATCTGGCTCAATCCGAGAACACTTGCACCATGGAGCAGCGATGCCCAGGTGCGCAAAACAGCTTGGCTACCGATCATGGCCAGGGCCGGCATACCGTACCGTAACCCGTATCAGATCCGGCACACCTACGCATCCACACTACTGACTGCAGGCGGCAACCCCTGGTATGTCGCTCAACAGCTTGGTCACGAAGATGTGGAGATGGTGTTCCGCACTTACGGCAAGTTCATTCGCGAGGACTACCAGAAACCCAAAGCGGAACTGCGCCTGGTCAACGGTGAGTGATCGGTGCGAATCCCGTGCGAAATCGGTGCGAATTTGGGGACACCACAGGACACTTTAGGGCAAGAAAAAACCGCCACAGACTGAGGTTTTCAGTGTGTGGCGGTGTCTTGTATGGTGGAGCTGGCGGGAATTGAACCCGCGTCCGTAAGCCTTCGTCGAGCAGATCTACATGTTTAGCGTTCTGGTTTGAATCTCACCTGCTATATCGCGCAGACGCACGCTACATAGTAAGCCAGTACCCTATTTTCTTGTCATCTGCCAAGGCACCCGGCAGACGACCAGCTGATGAAAATTCCCTTGCAGCCTGGAGGTATTGCTACCCCCTTGCCCAGCCCATCAGCGTGCTGTTGCAAGGCTCACCGGATTTAAGCGGCGAGTGCGAAACGTTCGTCGTTTGCAGTTAGTTTTTTGAATGGAGATTTACGAGCGTCACTCAAGCTCGACATGCACCACACCGATCCCGAACCCACGTCGAAACCAGGACAGCCCCATGGCATCTATTTTAGGACAGATTCAGCCGTTTCAAGAGCTCGTGGGGAGATTCGATGACATCATCTGCCTGCCAATGGGCAACAGATTGCTTTTCGCCCAGGTAGCCATAGACAGCAGCCACGGTATACATGCCCGCAGCCTTGCCTGCCAGGATGTCGCGCTCATCGTCACCCACGTATACACACGACTCAGGCGCAACACCAATACGGCGAGCCGCTTCAAACAAGGGTTCAGGATGTGGCTTGGCGTGCGGCGTGGTGTCGCCACTGACGACTGCCCCCGCCGTCGCAAACAGGCTCATCTTCCGGGACAGGGGCTCCGTAAAACGCTTGGACTTGTTGGTAACCACGCCCCACTGCAATTGGCGCGTCACGATATTTGCCAACATTTCTGAAACACCATCGAAAACCGTGGTGTCCTGCGTCATACGGCGTTCGTAGTTCTGAAAGAACTCTTCACGCATGACGGGGAATTGCTCATCTTCCGGGTGCAGACCAAAGGCAACACGCAGCATTCCTCTTGCGCCTGAGCCTGCAAAAGGACGGTAATCCGCCATAGGCAGCGAGGGCAAGCCACGCACCACGCGCATCTGGTCCGCCGCAGCCCCCAGGTCAGGGGCACTGTCGATCAAGGTACCGTCAAGATCAAACAAGATGGCTTGGATGGAATTTTTCAGGCGGCCGAGCGACATCAGACTGGCTTTCGGGTTGCAATCATGTAATTGACACTGGTATCGTCATTGAGCCAGTAGCGCTGCGTAAGTGGGTTGAACTGCAAGCCCTTGCTGTGCTCCAGCACCAAACCTGCATTGCGGCAGTAGCCAGCCAATTCTGCCGGGCGGATGAATTTGGCGTACTCGTGGGTTCCTTTGGGCAGCATCTGCAGCAGGTATTCGGCCCCTACGATTGCCAGCGCAAAGGCTTTGGCATTGCGATTGATGGTGGAGAAAAACACCCACCCCCCAGGCTTGACCAGGTCGTGGCAAGCTTTGACCACCGAAGCCGGGTCAGGTACATGTTCCAGCATTTCCATGCAGGTCACCGTATCAAAGCTCTCGGGTTGCAGCATCGCCAGGGCTTCGACAGCGATTTCCTTGTAAGCCACATTGGGTGTCTGGGCCTCTAAAGCGTGCAGTTGCGCAACACGCAAGGCCTTGGCGGCCAGGTCAATACCCGTGACGGTTGCACCCTTGCGCGCCATGGAATCACTCAGAATGCCACCGCCACACCCTACGTCAAGAACGGTCTGACCTTGAAGGGGACTGTAGGTGTTGATCCAATCCAGGCGCAAGGGGTTAATCTGGTGCAGAGGTTTGAATTCACTGTCCGGATCCCACCAGCGCATGGCGAGTTCGGAAAACTTGGCCAATTCGGCCGGATCGGCGTTCACTGTCTGGTTCATGGCCTCATTGTCCACCATCTGCAAGTCGGTGAAGGCATAAAAAAAGCCCCATTGCTGGGGCTTTTTTGCGAATGGGCAAGAGAATTACTTCTGGGTGCCCACCACTTCGATTTCCACGCGACGGTTCTTGGCGCGGCCAGCAGCAGTCTTGTTGTCTGCCACAGGTTGCTTTTCGCCCTTGCCTTCGGTGTACACGCGGCTCTTGTCGATGCCCTTGGACACCAGGTAAGCCTTCACAGCTTCAGCACGGCGCACAGACAGCTTCTGGTTGTAAGCATCGGTACCGATGGAGTCGGTGTGACCCACAGCAATGATGACTTCCAGGTTGATGTTCTTCACCTTGCCGGCCAGATCGTCCAGCTTAGCCTTGCCTTCTGGCTTCAGCACCGACTTGTCGAAGTCGAAGAATGCGTCAGCAGCGTAGGTAACCTTTTGGACGGTTGCAGCTGGAACAGCAGCTGGAGCAGGAGCTGCGCCAGGGGCTGCAGCAGGAGCTGGAGCCGCAGGAGCTTCAGCTGCCTTCACCAGAGCGCCATCGCAACCTTCAGCTGCGGTAGCAGGCGTCCAGTTGGCATCACGCCAGCACAGTTCGTTGGTACCGTTCTTCCACACCAGCTCGCTGGTGCCGTTTTGCCAGTTATCAACAACTTTGCCGCCGTCAGCAGCCTTAATTTGTGCTCCAGCGGCGGTTGCAAGCGCTGCAGAGGCAAACAACATCGCCACTTTGTTCAGTTTCTTCATGGTTCTCCTCTTGGGGAAAAAGCCGCAGCCGCGCTGCGAATCAAGACGTCGTCAGTGACCATCACCAAAAACGTTCTTACTTATTGTGCCATAGGCGTACCGGATCGCCATAGTTATCTGTAGCACCAAGGGTAAGACAAAAGCGCATTGGGCCTAGAATGTTGCCAGCATGCAACATCAGCTTGCGCCTAAAATGCCTGTTGTACTTCGTCACTCATGTCAGATCTATGACCCAGTTTGCAAAAGAAACTCTGCCCATCAGTCTCGAAGAGGAAATGCGCCGCAGTTATCTCGATTACGCGATGAGCGTGATCGTTGGCCGCGCACTCCCCGATGCACGCGATGGCCTGAAGCCAGTGCATCGCCGGGTTCTGTATGCGATGCACGAACTCAACAACGACTGGAACCGTCCCTATAAGAAATCGGCGCGTATCGTCGGTGACGTGATCGGTAAATACCACCCGCACGGCGACCAGTCGGTGTATGACACCATCGTGCGGATGGCCCAGAACTTCTCCATGCGCCACATGCTGGTGGATGGTCAGGGCAACTTCGGCTCGGTCGATGGCGACGGTGCCGCCGCCATGCGATACACCGAAATCCGCCTCTCCAAGATCGCCCACGAGATGCTGGCCGATATCGACAAGGAGACCGTGGACTTCGGCCCCAATTATGACGGCAGCGAGAGCGAACCGCTGGTGCTGCCCAGCCGCCTGCCCAATCTGCTGGTCAATGGCTCCGGCGGTATCGCGGTCGGCATGGCCACGAATATTCCACCGCACAATCTGAATGAAGTGGTGGATGCCTGCCTTCACCTGCTGCACCATTCCGATGCCACTTTGGATGATTTGATGGAGATCGTGCCTGCGCCAGATTTCCCGACAGCCGGCATCATTTATGGCATCAACGGTGTCAAGGAAGGCTACCGCACCGGCCGTGGCAAGGTAGTGATGCGCGCCAAAGTGCATTTTGAAGACATCGACAAGGGCCAGCGCCAATCCATCATCGTTGATGAACTGCCCTACCAGGTCAACAAGAAGACCTTGCAGGAGCGTATGGCCGAGCTGGTGCATGAGAAGAAGATCGAGGGCATCAGCCACATCCAGGACGAGTCGGACAAGTCTGGCATGCGCCTGGTGATCGAGCTCAAGCGCGGCGAAGTGCCCGAGGTGGTGCTGAACAATCTGTACAAGCAGACCCAGCTGCAAGACACCTTCGGCATGAACATGGTGGCGCTGATCAATGGTCAGCCCAAGCTGTGCAACCTGAAGGATCTGATCAAGGTGTTTCTGGAGCACCGCCGTGAGGTGGTCACCCGTCGCACCGTATTCGAGCTGCGCAAGGCACGCGATCGCGGCCATGTGCTCGAAGGTCTTGCCGTGGCACTGGCCAATATCGACGACTTCATCGCCATCATCCGCAACGCGCCTACACCCCCTGTGGCCAAGGCCGAGCTGATGAACCGCAGCTGGGACAGCCAGTTGGTGCGCGAGATGCTCACCCGCACGCGCGCCGATGGAGGCGTCGTCAACGCCGATGACTACCGCCCCGATGGCCTGGAAGTCGAATTCGGCATGCAGCAGGATGGCCTGTACCGCCTGTCGGAAACCCAGGCCCAGGAAATCCTGCAGATGCGCTTGCAGCGCCTCACCGGCCTGGAGCAGGACAAGATCGTGGCCGAATACAAGGAGATCATGGCGGTCATCGAAGACCTGCTGGATATTCTGGCCAAGCCCGAGCGCGTCTCCACCATCATCGGTGAAGAACTGGTAGCACTGAAGACCGAATTTGGCCAAACCAAGCTGGGCGCCCGCCGCAGCCTGGTGGAATACAGCGCGCAGGATCTGTCCACCGAAGACCTGATCACACCTACTGACATGGTGGTTACGCTCTCGCATACGGGCTATATCAAGAGCCAGCCCTTGTCCGAGTACCGTTCGCAAAAGCGTGGCGGCCGCGGCAAGCAGGCCACCGCCACCAAGGAAGACGACTGGATCGATCAGCTTTTCATCGCCAATACGCACGATTACCTGCTGTGCTTCTCCAACCGTGGGCGCCTGTACTGGCTCAAGGTCTGGGAAGTGCCTGCAGGCTCGCGCGGCTCGCGCGGCCGCCCTATCGTCAACATGTTCCCGCTGCAGGACGACGAGAAGATCAACGTGGTGCTGCCCCTCACCGGCGAATACCGCAGCTTCCCCGCCGACCACTATGTGTTCATGGCCACCAAGATGGGTACGGTCAAGAAGACCTCGCTGGATGAATTCAGCAACCCTCGCAAGGCCGGCATCATCGCCGTGGGCCTGGACGACGGCGACTATCTGATCGGCGCGGCGCTCACCGACGGCAAGCACGATGTGATGCTGTTCAGCGATGGCGGCAAGGCCGTGCGTTTCGACGAAAACGATGTGCGCCCCATGGGCCGCAACGCCCGCGGCGTGCGCGGCATGAACATCGAAGACCACCAGAGCGTGATCGCCATGCTCGTGGCCGACGCCGAATCGGCCGATGCCATGCTGTCCGGCGACGTGGAAACCGCCGCGTCCTCCAGCGCCCAAAGTGTGCTGACTGCTACGGAAAACGGCTATGGCAAGCGCACACATATCAGCGAATACACGCGCCACGGCCGTGGCACCAAGGGCATGATTGCGATTCAGCAGTCCGAGCGTAACGGCAAGGTGGTGGCAGCCACCCTGGTGAGCCCGGATGACCAGATCATGCTGATCACAGACACCGGTGTACTGGTGCGCACCCGGGTGGCCGAGATTCGCGAGATGGGCCGCGCCACCCAAGGCGTCACGCTGATCAGCCTGGACGAAGGCGCCAAGCTCAGCGGCCTGCAGCGCATCGTCGAAAACGATGCGCAGGCCGATGAAAACGCGGAAGGCGCCGACAGCGAGGGAAGCGAAGGAAACGCAGACGACACGCCCGCAACCGAGTAAGCCCTGAACAAGCCATGTTGCGACATGGCTTTTTCTTCGATTGATTTGCTCCTTTTTATATAGCTACTACCGCCCCATGGTTGGGCGCAAGAGGCCTTTTTGATGCAACGCCCCTATAACTTCTCGGCCGGACCGGCCGCCATCCCTGAAGAAGTGCTGCAGACGGCAGCCGCCGAAATGCTGAACTGGCATGGTTCGGGCATGAGCGTGATGGAAATGAGCCACCGTGGCAAGGAGTTCATCTCCATCGCCGAGAAGGCCGAAGCCGATTTCCGCAAGCTGCTCGCCGTTCCCGATAACTTCCACATCTTGTTCATGCAAGGCGGTGGCCTGGCGGAAAACGCCATCGTGCCGCTGAACCTGTCGCAAGGCGGCGCGGTCGATTTTGTGGTGACAGGCAGCTGGAGCCAGAAGTCCGTCAAGGAAGCGGGCAAGTTCTGCGATGCGCAGACGGCTGCGAGCGACGAGGCGCAGGGTTTCACCCACATCCCCACTGCGGCAGGCTGGAAGCTGCGCGACGACGCGCAGTATGTGCACATCTGCAGCAACGAAACCATTAACGGCGTCGAATTCCAGGATCTGCCTGATCTGGCTGCACTGGGCAGCAAGGCGCCGCTGGTGATTGATTTCTCGTCGCACGTCGCATCGCGCCCCGTGGAGTGGAGCCGCGTCGGCCTCGCCTTTGGCGGCGCGCAAAAGAACCTGGGGCCTGCGGGCCTCACCCTGGTGGTGGTGCGTGACGACCTGCTGGACCGTGCCATGGCCGCATGCCCCAGCGCCTTCAACTACCGCCTGGTGGCCGACAACCAGTCGATGTACAACACTCCGCCCACCTGGGGCATCTACATTGCAGGCTTGACCTTTGACTGGATTTTGCGCCAACGCGAAGGCGAGCTGACCGGCGTAGCTGCGCTGGAGGCCCGCAACCAGGCCAAGGCACAGTTGCTGTACCGCGCGATCGACGGCTCACAGCTGTACGAAAACCGCGTGGCGCATGACTGCCGCTCGCGCATGAATGTGCCCTTCTTCCTCAAGGATGAATCACGCAACCAGGCATTCCTGGATGGCGCCAAGGAGCGCGGCTTGCTGCAGCTCAAGGGCCACAAATCGGTAGGCGGCATGCGTGCCAGCATCTACAACGCCATGCCGCTGGCCGGCGTGCAGGCTTTGGTTGATTACATGCAAACTTTCGAAAAACAGGCTTGAGTTACAAGCCCCAGGCTTTTACCCGGAGACATTCCTGAGCTATTCTTGCAGGCTGGCGCACGCGCCCTGCGTGGCCTGACCTGCACCAGTACCCATGAGCAACCAACCCCAAGCGTCCCCCGAACTCGCCGCACTGCGTGTACAGATCGACAATCTGGACACCCAGCTTCTGACCTTGCTGAACCAGCGCGCCCTGGTGGCCGAACGCGTTGGGGAGCTCAAAAAGCGCGAAGGCACGCCCTTCTTCCGCCCCGACCGCGTCGCCCAGGTCATCCAGAAGATCGAAAACGCCAACCCCGGCCCGCTGAAGAATGCGCATGTCTCAGCCATCTGGCGCGAGATCATGTCGGCCTGCCTGGCACTGGAATCCCCCCAGCGCGTGGCCGTGCTCGGGCCTGCAGGCACCTTCTGCGAAGAAGCTGCCATCCAGTACTTTGGCGGCGCCGCCGACATCAAGTACTGCAACAGCTTTGAAGAGGTCTTCCACTCCACCGCTGCCGGCAGCTCGCAATTTGGCGTGGTGGGGGTGGAAAACTCCAACGAAGGCGTGGTAACGCGTTCGCTGGACATGTTCCTGCACACGCCCTGCCATGTGGTCGGCGAGGTCAGCATGCTGATTCGCCACAACCTGATGCGCACCAGCAACTCGCTCGAAGGCATCGAAGTGGTCGCAGCCCACCCCCAGGCGCTGGCGCAGTGCCAGGGCTGGCTGTCCAAGCACCTGCCCAACGCCGAGCGCCGCCCGGTCGAGAGCAATGCCGAAGGCGCGCGTCTGGCCGCGCTCAACCCCAACTGGGCCGGTATTGCCGGTGAGCGTGCAGCGCAGCAGTTCGGCCTGCATATCGTCAGCCACGCCATCCAGGACGACGCCTACAACCGTACGCGCTTTGCCATCATCTGCCTGCCGCACACGCTGACCATGCCGCAACCCTCGGGCAAGGATTGCACGAGCCTGATCGTCTCGGTACCCAACCGCCCGGGTGCAGTACACGACCTGCTGGTGCCGCTGTCCAAGCATGGCGTGTCGATGACCCGCTTCGAATCACGCCCTGCCCGCACCGGCCAGTGGGAATACTATTTCTACATTGATCTCGACGGCCATCCCGCCCAGCCCAATGTCGCCAAGGCCCTGGAAGAGCTGCGCGAGCTGTGCGCCTTCTTCAAGATGCTGGGCGCCTACCCTGTGGGAGCTTGATTGGTGAAAAAGTTTGAACACATGGCGCTGATCGGCTGCGGGCTGATGGGCGGCTCGTTCGCGCTGGCCGTCAAGAGGGCGGGGCTCGTCAAACGCGTTGTGGGCTACAGCAAGTCGCCCTCCACCACCAGCCGCGCGCGCCAGATGGGCGCCATCGATGAAGAGGCCAGCTCGGCCTTGATCGCCGTATCGGGCGCCGATCTGGTGGTTCTGGCGATTCCAGTCGCATCGACCGAGCCCACCTTGCGCACCATCAAGCACCTGATCCAGCCCAGCACCCTGGTCATGGATGTGGGATCGACCAAGGTGGATGTGGTGAACGCCGCGCGCAGCGCGCTCAAGGACCGTTTTGGCTGCTTTGTGCCTGCGCACCCCATCACGGGCAAAGAGGTATCGGGCGTCGACCATGCAGACGTCAACCTCTACAACGATGCCCAGGTGGTGCTCACGCCAACCGAGCTGACCAAGGTGGCCCAGTTGCGCCAGGCCGAAGCCCTGTGGAAGGGGTTGGGCACGCACGTCACCAGCATGTCGCCGGAAATGCACGATGCCGCCCTGGCTGCCAGCAGCCACGCGCCGCACCTGATCGCCATGGCCTACATGAATGCGATTCTCGCGCAAGAAGACGGCCACCGCATCCTGTCGCTGGCGGGCCCCGGTTTCCGCGATTTCACCCGCATTGCCGCTGGCGAGCCCAATATGTGGCGCGATATCTTCAGCGCCAACCGCACCGAGATCCTTCAGCAGATTCACTACCTGCAGCACATGCTCGGGCGCTATGAAGCGGCCCTGATGACTGACAACCAGGCCGCCGTCGAAAGCCTGATCCGCAGCGCCTCGGACACCCGTGCGCAATGGAAGCCAGGCAAGCTGTATACGCCAGAATCGCTATCCAAAACCAAGCCCACGGCCTGAGCACCTTGACGCCTGCAGCCACCGCAGGCGGTCAGCCGATAGAGGGCGGAGTGGCAGCTTGTCGCAACGCCGCCTTCGCTGGCAACGCTGGGGCAAGCAAGGGGTCGTGGAGCGAATTTTGAATATTTTCAGGCAACCGCTGACTGGGTCAGTCGCCTAAATCATTTTGAATAAAATTGGCCCCCAGCGCCCGCCATCTGTGCGCAATAACTCCTAAAAGCAGAGCAAATCATGTTCACCACCGCTTTTCTTGACATTCCCGCACTGCAAAGCGCCAATGGTGAAGTGCAGTTGCCCGGCTCCAAAAGCATCTCCAACCGCGTGCTGCTGCTCGCTGCGCTGAGCCAGGGCACCACCACCATCCACGACCTGCTCGACTCCGATGACACCCAGGTCATGCTCAAAGCCCTGGAGCAACTGGGTTGCGCCGTGGTGCGCAGCACCGATCCGGCGCACCTCAACAGCTACCACGTCACCGGCCTGGGCGGTCATCTGGCACCCGCGACGGCAGCACGCACGCTGCAGCTCTTCCTCGGCAACGCTGGCACCGCCATGCGCCCACTGACGGCTGCGCTGGCACTCCTGGGCGGCAATTTCGAGATGAGCGGCGTCGCCCGCATGCACGAGCGCCCGATTGGCGACCTGGTCGATGCACTGCGCCAGCTCGGCTGCAGAATCGACTACTTGGGCAACGAAGGCTACCCGCCACTGCGCATTCACCCGGTGACATCAGCCCAGCTGCACCTGCAGGCGCCCATTCCTGTGCGCGGCGATGTATCCAGCCAGTTCCTGACAGCCCTGCTGATGGCGCTTCCGCTGGTGGCGCGCCAGCAGGATGTGACCATCGAAGTGGTGGGAGAGCTGATCTCCAGGCCCTACATCCACATCACGCTTGAGTTGCTCCAGCGCTTCGGCATTGCTGTCAAAAATGATAGCTGGCAGCGCTTTACCATTCCAGCAGGCAGCCATTATCAGTCGCCACGCGAGATCCATGTGGAGGCCGATGCCTCGTCGGCCAGCTACTTCATCGCGCTGGGCGCCATCGCCGCAGGCAAGAGCAGCAAGCCCGGCCCCAACAACTCCACCATCCACATTGACCGCAGCGTCAAGGTGCTGGGTGTGGGTGCCCAGTCCATCCAGGGCGACATCCGCTTTGTCGATGCCGCGCGGGCCATGGGCGCAGCTATCACCAGCGGCCCCAACTGGCTGGAAATTCGCCGGGGCACCTGGCCATTGCAAGCCATCGACATGGACTGCAACCACATTCCCGATGCCGCCATGACCCTGGCGGCCATGGCGCTGTATGCCAACGGCACCACCACCTTGCGCAATATTGCCAGCTGGCGCGTGAAAGAGACCGACCGCCTGGCCGCCATGGCCACCGAGCTGCGCAAGCTCGGCGCCACCGTCGAGGAAGGTGCCGACTACATCAGCATCACACCGCCCGCGAATCGCGAAGCCTGGAAGCCCGCCAGCATCCACACCTATGACGACCACCGCGTTGCCATGTGCTTCTCGCTCGCAGCCTTCAACCCGGCGGGCGTGTCAGTACGCATTGAAGACCCCAAGTGCGTGGCCAAAACCTTTCCAGGCTATTTCGAAGCACTGTTTTCTGCCGTGCGCCCCGTGCCCGGCAGCGTGCCCGTGATCTGTGTGGACGGCCCCACCGCCTCGGGCAAGGGCACTGTGGCATCTGCCGTGGCTGCTGCACTGGGCTACCACCTGCTCGACTCGGGCGCGCTCTACCGCATCACCGGCCTGGCTGCCACGCGCGCGGGCATCCCCATCGATGCCGATCACGCCGGCCAGATCGCTGCGCTGATTGCCCAACTGGATATCACTTTCACATCTGACCAGCGCGTGCTGCTCGATGGCGAAGACATCAGTCTGGCCATTCGCTCCGAAGAGGCTGGCATGAACGCGTCACTTGTCTCCGCCCTGCCCGCCGTGCGCCAGGCACTGGTACAGATGCAGCACGATTTTCGGCAGCTGCCCGGCCTTGTGGCCGACGGCCGCGACATGGGAACCGTGATTTTCCCCCTCGCCCCACTCAAGGTCTACCTGACGGCGAGTGCCGCCCAGCGCGCGCAGCGCCGTCATAAACAGTTGATAGAAAAAGGAATACCGGCTACAATAGCCGACCTTCGTGCTGACCTTGAGGCGCGCGATGCGCGCGACATGAACCGCGCCACCGCCCCGCTGCAAGCTGCACAAGATGCTCTCCTGCTCGACAACTCCGACATCACGGTTGAAGAAGCCGTGGCCCAGGTGCTGGCGTGGTGGGAAAAGCGCCAACCGTTTGCCGCAGTGGCGGCCCACTCCCAGGCCAGCGCCTGAGAGTGTGGTTTTTGCCCTGATGCAAGCGGTTTGCAAGGCCCCGGCCGCCTTCCACTGGTGCGTTCCATACCGCCATGGGTAGCCGGGTTGTTTAACTTTTAACCTGCGGAACCTCCGCAACCTGCATAGCCAGCCTTAAAAACGATAGCAATAGTGCTAACGGAAACCTGACTATGTCTAAGGAAACACATGTCTGAATCTTTTGCCGCCCTTTTTGAAGAGTCGTTGACACGCACCGAAATGCGTCCTGGCGAAGTCATCACCGCTGAAGTCGTGCGCGTTGAGCACAACTTTGTCGTGGTGAACGCCGGCTTGAAGTCGGAAGCCTATGTGCCAATCGACGAATTCAAGAACGACCAGGGCGAAATCGAAGTCCAAGTGGGTGACTTCGTGTCCGTGGCCATCGGCTCCATCGAAAACGGCTACGGCGACACCATCCTGTCGCGCGATACCGCCAAGCGTCTGGCCTCGTGGCTGTCGCTGGAAAAGGCGCTGGAATCGGGCGAATTCGTGACCGGTACCACCTCCGGCAAGGTCAAGGGCGGTCTGACCGTTCTGGTCAACGGCATCCGCGCATTCCTGCCCGGTTCGCTGATCGACACCCGTCCTATCAAGGACCTGACCCCTTACGAAAACAAGACCCTGGAATTCAAGGTCATCAAGCTCGACCGCAAGCGCAACAACGTGGTGCTGAGCCGCCGCGCTGTGGTGGAAGCCTCGATGGGCGAAGAGCGCGCCAAGCTGATGGAAACCCTGAAGGAAGGCTCCATCGTTCAAGGCGTGGTCAAGAACATCACCGAATACGGTGCGTTCGTGGATCTGGGCGGCATCGACGGTCTGCTGCACATCACCGACATGGCATGGCGCCGCGTGCGTCACCCATCCGAAGTGGTGACCGCTGGCCAGGAAATCACCGCCAAGATCCTGAAGTTCGACACCGAGAAGAACCGCGTGTCCCTGGGCCTGAAGCAAATGGGCGACGATCCATGGCTGGGCGTGTCGCGCCGCTACCCATCGAGCACCCGTCTGTTCGGCAAGGTCACCAACATTGCCGACTACGGCGCGTTCGTGGAACTGGAACCAGGCATCGAAGGTCTGGTGCACGTTTCCGAAATGGACTGGACCAACAAGAACGTTGCACCTTCCAAGCTCGTCTCCCTGGGCGACGAAGTCGAAGTCATGGTTCTGGAAATCGACGAAGACAAGCGTCGCATCTCCCTGGGCATGAAGCAATGCAAGGCCAACCCATGGCAAGAATTTGCACAGAACACCAAGCGCGGTGACCGCGTGAAGGGCCCGATCAAGTCGATCACCGACTTCGGCGTGTTCGTGGGCCTGGCCTCGGGCATCGACGGCCTGGTGCACCTGTCTGACCTGTCGTGGAACGAAACCGGCGAAGCCGCTGTTCGTAACTACAAGAAGGGCCAGGAAGTGGAAGCCATCGTGCTGGCCGTGGACGTGGACCGTGAGCGTATCTCGCTGGGCATCAAGCAGCTCGACAGCGACGCCTTCACCACGTTCGCTACCGTGAACGACAAGGGCCAGATCGTGACCGGCAAGGTCAAGTCTGTGGATGCCAAGGGCGCTGAAATCGACCTGGGCGACGACATCGTCGGCTACCTGCGTGCTTCGGAAATCTCCCAAGACCGCGTGGAAGACGCTCGCTCGGTGCTGAAGGAAGGCGAAGAAGTGACCGCCGTGGTGATCAACGTGGATCGCAAGAGCCGCAGCATCTCCCTGTCGATCAAGCAGAAGGACCACGCTGAGCAGCAAGAAGCCATGGCTTCCCTGTCGCACCAGTCGTCCAAGGAAAATGCTGGTACCACCAGCCTGGGCGCTCTGCTGCGCGCCAAGCTGGACGCCGACAAGTAATTGACGGCCCCTGCTACCGACATACCTTGCGCAGCTTGGTATAGTCGGTAGCCAGCATTCAAGGTGGGCGCCCAGTGCGCCCATCTACGTTTTGCGTATATAGATTACTGAAGATTCCCATTCGTATGACCCGATCCGATCTGATTGAAGAGCTTGCCGAACGTTTTCACCAGCTGACCCAGCGGGATGCGGAGCAGGCTGTCAAAACGATTCTCGAGGCCGTCGAAGATTCCCTCGTGCGCGGCCAGCGCATCGAGATCCGTGGTTTTGGCAGTTTCACCATTACCCACCGCCAGCCCCGTCTGGGCCGCAACCCCCGCAGCGGCGAAGCCGTGCAGGTGCCAGCCAAGCGCGTTACGCATTTCAAGCCAGGCAAGGCGCTGCGTGAAGCCGTGGACGACCCCGCCAACATCCTGGCATCGGCCAGCAACCCACAAGCCCAGTCGCAGAACGACGACGAATAAGACAGCTTGCGCCGTGGCAAGCCACGCACCTGATCACTAGATGGATCACGATCAACAACGCTCCCGATGGAGCGTTTTTTATTGCTCGTCTGTTCCAGAGCAATAAACATTCAGGATACCCAATGGCGTCCGCGGTTTCGGGTGCTTTTTGCGCCCTGTTTTACAGATGTGACAAACCGGCATGCCGCTGACGCGCTATGCTGGGGCGGTACTGTAAAAATTCATAGCAATCCACGCATATGCACCAAGCGCAAAGCAGTATTTTCACCAATATCTCCCGCCGCCAATGGCTGCAGTGGCTCGCTGCCACAGGCCTGGGCAGCATGTCACTCGCTGGTCAGGCCGCCTTGGCGATTGCTGCCTGGCCGGTCAGCGAGCAACTCTTTGGTCTGGGCGTAGCCAGTGGCGAGCCCGCCAGCGACAGTGTGGTGCTGTGGACGCGGCTCCTGCCCAGCCCGCGCATGCCCTTGCTTGCGCCGCAAGCGGTACAGTGGGAAATCGCGCACGACGCGCAGTTCCAGCACATCGTGCAAAAAGGTGAAGCGCTGGCCTCGCCAGACTGGGGCCACAGCGTGCATGTACTGGCAAGCGGTCTGGCACCTGACCGCTGGTACCACTACCGATTTCATTGCAATGGCCAGACCAGTGCCGTTGGCCGCACCCGCACAACACCCGCAGAAGGCGCACCCGTGCAGCGCATGCGACTCGTGTTTGCCTCTTGCCAGCGCTGGGAACACGGCTACTACGCGGCCTGGCGCCACGCGCGGGCGGACAATCCGGATCTGGTGGTCTTTTTGGGTGACTACATCTACGAATACGCATCACCCAAAGCCGATGCCACCGATGCAAAGACGCAGTCGCTGCTCTCCGAACTGGCGCGCCTGCAACCGCTGCCCTACCCGCGCAGCCTGAACGACTACCGTGACCGCTACGCGCTGCACAAAAGCGATCCCGATCTGCAGGCCATGCACGCCCACTGCCCTTGGGTCATGACCTGGGACGACCACGAGGTGGAAAACGACTACGCAGGACTGGATGGCGTGGGCAATGCCACCGCCTTTGCCGCCAAGCGCCTGGCAGCCTACCAGGCCTTTTACGAAAACATGCCGCTGCGCGCTGCCGTAGCCGCCAAGGCCGACGCCCCAGTCAGCTCGGCCCTGCGCCACATGCAGGTCTACCGCCGGTTCAGTTGGGGCAATCTGGCTGATCTGATGGTGCTCGACGCTCGGCAGTACCGCGACATACAGGCTTGCCGCACACCGGGTGCAAAAAGCAACGGCGCCGTCCATGCGGATGACTGCCCCGATCTGGCCCGCAACGCCCGCAGCTTTCTTGGGTGGGAGCAGGAGCGCTGGCTAGCCGAAAATCTCAAGAACAATAGCGCTTCGCGCCCATCCAGCAAACGCTGGAGCGTGATTTGCCAACAAACCCTGTTTGCCCCGCGCCACTACCTCAATGGCCGCACCAGCACCGACAGCTGGGACGGCTACCCCGCTGCGCGCCAACGCCTGATCCGTGCCATCGACCAGGCTGCACTGCGCAACACCGTGCTGCTGGGCGGTGACATCCACCAGAACTATGTCTGCCGCATCGACAACCCCGAAGCCGAGGGCCGCGCGCCCCGGGTGGTGGCGAGCGAATTCTGCGGCACCTCCATCACATCGCACTCCGGCACCACACAGGCCCGGGTCGATGCCGTCGTTGCACGCAACCCACACGTCCTGTTTGCTCGCTGCGATGAACGCGGCTATGGCCTGTGCGATATCACCCCCACGCTCTGGACCACACAGCTGCGAGCCGTCGATGACCCGCTGCGCCCGGACAGTGGCGCCCGCACCCTGGTGCGCTTTGCAGTGGAAGACCGCGTGGCCGGGCCGCAACTCGCCTGAAGCACGCCCCAGAGAAATCGTTTACATCTGGATGCGTGTGTCGGTGCAGTCCCGCAATGGCTTATCCGGCAGAGCAGGTAGGATGCAGCATCCCACTACAGATATAGAGAAGGAACACCGCCATGGCACACCAGACACCACAGAATCTTGAAGCCAGAAGCAAGGCACGCCGACCGATCACGCGGGGCGCGCGGCATGCGTTGCAGATCAGCACACTGGCGGCGGCCGCCCTGCTGGCTGCATGTACCAGCACCCCTTCTCTCCACTACACGCCCCCTGCCGCAGCCGACCAGCCCGAAGGCAGCTCCGGCTGGACCGACAAGCCCGGCTGGGCCAACGAAAAGTACGCCGTGGCTGCGGCCAACCCGCTGGCAACGGATGCAGGCTTTCAGGTTCTCAAGGCCGGAGGCAGCGCCATTGATGCCGCCATTGCTGTGCAACTGGTGCTCGGCCTGGTCGAGCCGCAGTCCAGTGGCATCGGCGGCGGCGCCTTCCTGCTGCATGCCCAGGGCAGCAAGGTCGAAGCCTATGACGGCCGCGAAGTCGCCCCCATGGCCGCCGATGAAAACCTCTTCATGAAGGACGGCAAGCCCATGGTCTTCCACGATGCTGTCGTGGGCGGCCGCTCGGTAGGTGTGCCCGGCGCCATCCGCATGCTGGAGCTGGCGCACAAGGAGCATGGCAAGCTGCCCTGGGCCACCTTGTTCGAGCCCGCCATCAAGCTGGCGAGCGACGGCTTCAAGGTCAGCCCTCGCCTGAACGCACTGACTGCACAGGAAAAATTTCTGGGCCAGGATACGGTTGCCAGCAGCTATTTTCTCGATGCCAACGGCAAACCCTGGCCCGTAGGCCATGTGCTGAAGAATCCGGAGTACGCAGCGGTTCTGAAAGACATTGCCAAGAACGGCTCCAAGGCCTTGCTGGAAGGCCCCGTGGCAGAGGCAATCGTGCGCAAAGTGCAAGGCCACGCCACCAACCCCGGCAAGATGACGGCAGCCGATCTGGCCGCCTACCAGCCCGTCAAGCGCGAGGCGCTGTGCAGCGACTACAGTCCGCAGGCTCCAGGCAACGCGGCTGGCAACCCTGCTGCTACACGCAGCTACCGGGTGTGCGGTTTTCCTCCACCCAGCTCGGGCGCCATTGCGGTGGGGCAGATCCTGGGCATACTGGGCAACACCCCGGCCAAGCAAATGGCGCTGGGCGCCGATGGCCTGCCCACTGCCGACTGGCTGTACCTGTACGCCGAAGCATCGCGCCTCGCGTTTGCAGACCGCAACCAGTACGTGGCCGACCCTGCTTTCGTAAAGGCCCCGGGCGACGACTGGCACAACATGCTGCGCCCGCAATACCTGGCCGAGCGCGCCAAGCTGATCGGCGCGCAAAGCATGAAGCAGGCCCAGCCCGGCCAGCCCGGCGCCGTGAAAATCGCCTACGCCACCCAGCCCTACCAGATGGAATATGGCACCAGCCACATCAGCATCGTCGATGCCTATGGCAATGCGATTGCAATGACCACCACCATTGAAGACCAGTTCGGCTCGCGCCAGATGGTGAACACCGGCCGGGGCCTGTCCGGCGGATTTCTGCTGAACAACGAGCTGACCGACTTCAGCCTGGCACCGCGCGATGCCCAGGGCCAGCCCATCGCCAACCGGGTCGAGCCCGGCAAGCGCCCTCGCTCGTCAATGGCGCCCACGCTGGTGTTCGACAAAGCCACCGACAAGCTGGTAGTGAGCGCCGGTAGCCCTGGCGGCGCCTGGATCATCCACTACACCGCCAAAACGCTGTACGGCATGCTCAACTGGGGCCTGATGCCGCAGCAAGCCATCAACCTGCCCAATTTCGGCAGCCTGAACGGACCCACGGTGCTGGAGGAAAAACGCTTCCCTGCCGCAACGGTGGAAGCCTTGGCCAAGCGCGGCGCCGAAGTCAAGGAACAGAACCTGACCAGCGGCCTGCAAGCGATATCGCGCGGCGAGGCCCATGGCAAATCGCTGTGGTTCGGCGGCGCAGACCCGCGGCGCGAAGGCGTGGTGATGGGGCAGTAAGGCCTCGGCGCCCTGCATGAAAAAGGAGCCTGCGTGGCTCCTTGTCTATTTCAAGCGCATGGATATACGCACCGATACGTGCACCACTATGCCGTCACTGCTCGGCAATCACATCAATGAACACCAGTGGCTCCGTACCCGTTGCCGTCAATCCATGCGATTCGCCCTTGCGCACGATGGTCACGTCGCCCGCCTTCACCGGCACGTCCTTGCCGTCCTTGTCCTTGAAGACGCCGGTGCCCGAGACGATGATGTAGGTGTCCTCGTTCGTGGTGTGCGGGTGGTAGCCGATGGAGTCGCCCGGCTTCAAGCTCAGCCAGCTGATTTCCTTGATCGCCTCATCCTTTTTGGCCTTGTCGCGGGTGAAGGCATATTCGCCCACCAGTACGCCCTGGCCACCACCGGCCTTTTCCTTCTGCGCCTTGATCATGCTTTCCTTGGCGTACACCTCGGAATGAGCTTTTTCGCCCAATAGCAGAGCGCCAGCAGCTATCAAAACAGAAGCACTCAGCCACAACGTGCGGCGGTGCGAGATACGAGATGCTGTACTTGGGGTGTGGTGCATGGCCTGTGTCCTTGTCGATGGAAATGTGAATGAACCAGGCCACTCTAGGCACTGCGCCCCACCTGGGCCATTGCGGCAAACCCGAGCGGCAGACACAACGCGGCTTTCAGCCAACACCACGCGGCATGCAGCCCGGCGGCAGGGCAAGCGCTGCCGTGGTGGTACGCACCATGGTTTCAAAGATGCGTGCAATATCGGTCAATGGCACATCACTGCGCCTGACCGTACAGATATTGCGCACCACGGTAGGAGCCTTGAGCAAGGCAAAGCGCAGGCGTGGCTCCAGCACCCGGTGGGCCGCCAGGGCCGGCATGAAGGCGATCCCCATGCCCTGGGCAACCAGGGCGGCCTGGGAAGTGGTGCTCGATGCCTCGTAGAACGGGGTAGACGCATTGGCAGGCAAGTCCGTCCGCGACCGCAGCAGCGCCAGAATTCCGGTTTCATCGACCACGCCGACCGACTTGCAGGCGGCCAGGCTTTTCCAGGTGACGTAGCCCTCGCTACCGGGAACCACCTGCGGGTCGTCAGCGCAGTAGAGCACGCCAAACGCATCGTCTACGAGCGGATCGAATTGCAGCCCCTGCGAATCAGCCCAGCGGCTGGTGATACCAAAATCCACTTCGCTGGCAAGCACCTGGCGCTGAATGCGCCCAGAGTTGTCATCGCGCAGGTACAGCCTCACCGCCGGATAGAGGCGCGAGAACTCCGAGGCTGCAGGTGCCACCAACTCGGTAATGGCCGAAGGTGCTGCCGAGATGCGCACCTTGCCAAACGACTGGCCACCATAGCGCAGCACGTCTTCAAGCACCCCGTCAAAGTCGGTCAGCAGGCGCATCACCCGGGGCAGCAGATCGCGCCCCACCGGCGTGAGTCCGACCTTGCGGCTGCTGCGCTCGAACAGCCGGGTACCCAGCGCCGTCTCCAGCTGATGCACCAGCGTGGTGACGGAGGACTGGGTCTGGAACAGGCGAGCCGCCGCCTGGGTGAAGCTGCTCTCCTGCGCCACCATGGCAAAGGCATGGAGATGCTTGAGGGTGATGTGCTTGGGCAGCCGATTCATTTCAAAATGCGATAGATCAATTACTTTAAAAAATTATTGTAATGAATGCTGCGATTTGATAATCGCCCCCATGAGTGTGAATACGACAAACGACGGGGCCGCAGCGTCCTTCAAACCGATGGATGAGATGCAGCCCGGTGGCGCGGCGGGCAGAGTCGCGCTGGATCTGGTCATTGAAGGCGGCTGGGTGGTGGATGGCAGTGGCGAGCCGCGCTTTCGGGCCGACATTGGCGTCCTGGGTGGCCGCATTGCAGCCATCGGCGATCTGCACCAGCACATGGCCACGCGGCGCATCGATGCCCGCAACAAGCTGGTGGCGCCGGGTTTTATCGACGTGCATGGCCATGATGACCTGATGTTCATCCAGAAGCCCGGCCTGCCCTGGAAGACCAGCCAGGGCGTGACCACCGTGGTGGTAGGTAACTGCGGCGTCAGTGCTTCGCCTGCGCCACTGCCCCACAACACGGCAGCATCGCTGGCGCTGCTGGGCGATATTCCACTGTATGCAGGCATGGAGCGCTACCTCGCCACCCTCGAATCGCTGCAGCCGCTGATCAATGTGGCTGCCCTCGTCGGCCACGCCAACCTGCGGCTGGCCATCATGCAAGACCCTACGGCCGAGCCTACGCCGCAAGAGTTGCAGGCCATGCAGGGGCTGCTGCGCCAGTCGCTGGCAGCAGGCGCGATGGGCTTCAGCACCGGCCTGGCCTATGAGCCTGGCTGCTACGCATCGCAGGCCGAATTGGAGGCGCTGGCCCGCGTGGCCAAGGAATTCGAGGCGCTGCACACCAGCCATATCCGCAACGAAGGCGACGAAGTGGAGCAGGCGGTGGAGGAAGTGCTCAGCGTCAGCCGCCACAGCGGATGCGCCATGGTGATCTCGCACCACAAATGCATGATGAACGCCAATTGGGGCAAGAGCGCGCGCACCATCGCCAATATCGACACCACGCGCGCGCAGGGCACGCAGGTCGCCATGGACATCTACCCCTACTCCGGCAGCTCCACCATCCTGATCCCCGAGCGCGCGCACCGGATCGATCGCATCAAGATCACCTGGAGTACGCCGCACCCCGAGTGCAACGGCATGTACCTGGCCGATATCGCCGAGCAGTGGAACTGCGATAAAGAGGAAGCCGCACGGCGCCTGCTGCCCGCTGGCGCCATCTACTTCGCGATGGACGAGCAGGAAGTGCAGCGCATCTTTCAGCACCCCTGCTGCATGGTGGGCTCGGACGGGCTTCCCAACGATGCCAACCCACATCCACGCCTGTGGGGCACCTTCACCCGCATTCTCGGGCGCTATGTGCGCGAGGAACGCCTGGTCAGCATCGAGCAGGCCGTGCGCAAGATCACCAGCCTGCCGGCCTCCGTCTATGGCTTGGCCGAGCGCGGCCAGATACGCCTGGGCTACTGGGCCGATCTGGTGGTGTTCGACCCCGAAACCGTCATCGACCGCGCCACCTGGGACGAGCCGACGCTGCCGTCCGAGGGCATCGAGCTGGTGGCGGTCAACGGCCAGATCGTCTTTCCCTCATCTGATGCCGCCCCAACCCCAGGCATACGGCCTGGTCAGGTACTGAGGCGCCAGTTGCCGGCCTGAAGGCGCGTGCGGCATTCCCACCCCATAAAGCCCGACCCCACGGGCCATCGATAGATCACAAGGAGAAACAACACCATGTCTGCCACCATTGATGCCTCGCCAGGCAAACGCAACGCGGCCATTGCCGTCTTCCTGCTCGGACTGGCCATCGCCATCACGACCCACTTCACCATACCGGGCCAGACCAGTCTCTGGGGGCTGACTCCAGTGGTGGTATTCGCCATCATTGCCTTGCTGGGCGTGGACATCGTGCTGTCCACCATCGGTGCCATCGTGCTTGGCGCCATCATGACGGGAACCACACCCATTGGCATGGGCAAGCTGCTGGCCGAGTCGCTGGGCTCGTTCATTGCCGTGGTCGGCCTCATCATCGTGTTGGGCGCTGGCGTGGGCGAAGTGGCGGCACGCACCGGGGCTGCCGAGCAGATGGTGCGCGCCATCGTGCGCAAGATCGGGCTGTCCAACCAGTTGCGCGTGCGCCTCGGAATCATGGTCACCTCGGTGCTGATCTGCGGCGCCCTGGGTACCCTGGCTGGGGGCAACGCCATCATCGCAGCGGTGGTGATTCCCATCGCAGCAGCACTGCGCCTGTCGCGCCCCACGGTGGCGGCGCTGTTCCAGACCGCAGGCTCGGCTGGCCTGGTGCTTGGCCCCTTCACTCCCAATGTGGTGACCGTGACCGGACTCACCGGCCTCAGCTATGGTGAATACCTGCTGGTGGCGGGGCTCCCCATGGCCGCAGCCACGCTGCTGGCAGGCTGGTTCATGGCGGGGCGCATCCAGAAGATGAGCGAGGCCGATTTTCAGTACGAAGAAGCCAGCCTGGGCCAGGCCGCCTTCGACATGGACAAGAAGGCCGAGCCCTCAGCAGTGCGCGCCGCCTGGGGCTTTTGCATCACCATCGTTAGCCTGGCGGTGGTCGGTGTGCTGGCCAAGGCAGGCTTTGCATTTGCCATCGTGGTGATGGTGGCGCTGGGCGCGGTGACCGGCCTGGCAGGCGGCATGCGTCCCACCCAGATTCTGCAGGCCATGTATGCCGGCGCGGGCAAACTGATCTGGATCTTCTTCCTGTTCTGGCTGTTCAACCCGGTGCTGGTGCTGGTGGACAAGCTCAACGCCTACCATGCCCTGCTCGACACAGTGCAACCCTACCTGGTGGGCTTGAGCGGCGCCGCGCTGTGCGTGATCATTCTGTTGTTCAACGTGATCGGCCACATTCCCGGCGCTGCCGTGGCGCAGATGACATTCACTGCCAAGATCTTCGGCCCCGTGCTTGCCGCAGCAGGCGTGGGCCCGGCAGGTACGACGGCGGTGATTCTGGGCAGCTCGCAGATCGACTGGTTCGGCCCCTTCCCCAGCTCCGACATGTTCGGCCAGATGGGCCTGGCGCGCTCGAACCAGCTCAAATACATGCTCTACAACGGCTGGGCAGTGATGATCGTCAACATCGTCGTGCTCTCGGCCGTGTTCTACCTGATCGTGTAAGGATGCCCATGGAGCTCACTCACACCCAACTCGAAAGCCAGATACTTGCCCTGGCCCGGCAGCGGCTCAAGGCGGATGCCGCCGGTCTGTCGCTGTGCCTCATGACCGCCGAGGGCGACGAAGTGATCGCCATTCGCGCCGATCAGGCAAAGCCGTCTGCCAGCACCATCAAGATTGCCATCCTGCTGGCCTTGCTGGAGCAGGCGGATGCAGGGCATCGCCAATTGAGCGAGCGCATCGCCATCACGCCCGGCAACCGCGTCGGCGGCACCGGCGTGCTGCGCGCACTGCCGAGCGTGGAACAACTCACGCTCGCCGAGCTGTGCGGGCTGATGATGGTGGTGAGCGACAACACCGCCACCAACCAGCTCATCGACCTGCTGGGCTTTGATGCCATCAACCAGTACCTGCAGGCCGCAGGCCTTGCGCACAGTGCGCTGCGCCGCAAGATGATGGACAGCGAAGCGCAAAAGGCCGGCCGCGACAACACCACCAGCGCGCGCGACCTGTGCCTGCTGATGCACCGCCTGCAGCAAACAGGCCCGCTCGGTGTCGCCATGCAAGGCTTTGCGCTGGATCTGATGGCCACCGAGCGCCACCAGCCCCTGCTCTGCGCAGCGCTGCCAGCAGGCGTGCGGGCGAGCAACAAGACCGGGCAACTGCCCGATCTGCGCAACGACGCAGGCATTTTTTGCAAAGGCAATCACTCGCTCGTCCTGGCCGTGATGGCCACCGGCTTCCAGGACCCAGTGACCAGCGCCAGCATCCACGGCGGCCAGGGAGAGCTGCTGCTGGCCGATATCGGCACGTTGGTCTGCAACACCTGTCTATGACTGCCAACGCAGAGGAGACTTTCATGCGTATTCGAATCGCCGTATTGCAGATGAACAGCGGCACCGACTGGGAGGCCAATATCCAGACCCTGGAGCAAGGCGTGGCCTCTGCCGCCCGCGATGGTGCGCAATTTGTGGTGAGCCCGGAATACACCGATATCCGGGGCGATGCCGCCACCATTGCACGCCACGCCCTGCCGCTCGACGGCGCCCTGGTGCCACGGCTTGCGCAACTGGCCAGCCGCCACGGCGTGCATCTGCATGTGGGCTCGGTGCACGAAAAGGTCACCGCACAGAACAAGCTGGGCAACACCGGGCTGACCTTTGGCCCCGACGGCCGCTTGCTGGCCACCTACCGCAAGCTGCATCTGTACGATGCCGTGGTGGGTGGCCTGCCGTACCAAGAATCGGACGACTTTGTGCATGGAGATGCGCTGACGGTAGTAGACATGCTTGGCATGCGCGTGGGCATGAGCATCTGCTATGACCTCCGCTTTCCCGAGCTGTTTCGCAGCCTGCGCGCGCAAGGCGCCAATGTCATCGTGGTGCCTGCGGCCTTCAATGTGCGCACGGGGCGCGATCACTGGGAGCTGCTGCTGCGCGCTCGCGCAGTGGAAAACCAGTGCTACGTTGTCGCCGCAGCCCAGATCGACGGACCCGGCCCGGCGCTGCCCTGTCTGGGCCGCAGCATGGTAATCGACCCCTGGGGCACGGTCATTGCCTGCATGCCCGATACCACCGGGCACCTCTGCGCAGACATTGACCTGGGGCGCATTGCCAGCCTGCGCGAGGCGCTGCCCGCCTGGAGCCACCGCCGCATGGATATCTACAGCGCCTGACGCCAGCACGCCTCGGCGGCCGCAGCCACCAGGTATCACACATCGATGGCGTCTGCAGACCCGGCCTGCTTGCGCAGCTCGAATTTCTGGATCTTGCCGGTGCTGGTCTTGGGCAGGTCGCCAAACACCACGGCCCGTGGCACCTTGAACCCCGCCAGATGCTTCTTGCAGTGGGCCACAATGTCTTCGGCCGTCACCGCCGCGCCGGGCTTGACCTCTACAAAGGCGCAGGGAGTCTCGCCCCATTTGGCATCGGGCTTGGCCACCACGGCAGCGGCAAGGACGGCGGGGTGGCGGTAGAGCACATCTTCCACTTCGATGGACGAGATGTTCTCTCCGCCGGAGATGATGATGTCCTTGCTGCGGTCCTTGATCTTGATGTAGCCATCCGGGTACTGCACCGCCAGATCACCCGTGTGGAACCAGCCACCGCGAAAAGCCTCGTCCGTGGCGGTCGGGTTCTTGAGGTAGCCTTTCATGGCGATGTTGCCGCGCAACATGATCTCGCCCATGGTTTCGCCGTCTTCCGGCACAGGCTCCATGGTGTCGGCGTTGATGACACGGGCTGAGCGCTGCAGGTGGTAGCGCACCCCCTGGCGGGCATTGAGTCGGGCACGCTCGCCCACGTCCAGCCCATTCCAGCTGTCCTGCTTGGCACAGACGGTGACAGGGCCATAGACCTCAGTCAGGCCATACACATGGGTCAGGTCAAAGCCCATCTGCTCCATGCCTTCAATCATCGATGCCGGCGGCGCCGCGCCAGCCACCATGCACTTGACGCCTCCCTGCGGCAGGTTCTGCATGCCCTCCTTCATGGCCTCAGGGGCGTTGACGAGCAGGCTGTGCACGATGGGCGCGCCGCAATAGTGGGTCACACCATGGTTTTTGATGGCGTTGAAGATCGCCTGCGCCTCCACCCGGCGCAGGCAAACGTTGACACCCGCCCGCAGCGCCACGGTCCACGGAAAACACCATCCATTGCAGTGGAACATGGGCAGGGTCCACAGGTAGACCGCAAACTTGGGCATGTCCCATTCCAGCACATTGCTGGTGGCGTTCACCGCCGCGCCCCGGTGGTGGTAGACCACGCCCTTGGGGTTGCCGGTGGTGCCGCTGGTGTAGTTGAGCGCAATCGCATCCCACTCGTCACCCGGCAGGGCCCATGCAAAGTCTGCCCTGCCCTGCGCCAGCAATTGTTCGTAGGTAAGCGCTCCCAGGCGCTCGCTGGCCTCGCCGTAGATGACGTCTTCCACATCGATCAGCAGCAAAGGCGCAGTCGATTGACGCAGCTGCAGCGCCTTGGCCACTACACCGGCAAACTCCGGATCCACGATCAAAGCCTTGGCTTCCCCGTGGTCGAGCATGAAGGCAATGGTTTCGGGGTCGAGGCGGGTGTTGAGCGCGTTCAGCACGGCGCCTGCCATCGGCACGCCAAAGTGCGCCTCCACCATCGGCGGCGTATTGGGCAACATCACCGCCACCGTGTCGTTCTTGCCGATGCCCTGCTGCTGCAGGCTGCTGGCCAACTGGCGGCACCTCGCATAGGTCTGCCCCCAGGTCTGGCTCAGATCGCCATGGATGATGGCCAGGCGCTCGGGGTAGACCTCGGCTGCGCGCTCGATGAAGCTCAATGGGGTCAGCGGGGCATGGTTGGCCTCATTGCGGTCCAACCGGGTGTCGTACATGCTCGTCATCGGTCTTGTGTCTCCTTGGAAACCACTGTGCCACAGATGGCTGACACGGAAATTGCAATGGCCGATGGGCTCTCACCAAGAAGACGGATCGGTGAATATGGTAAAAATGACTGCTAGCGCCCGCCCATTGGTCATCATCAATCCTTTTTTCATAGCAATCCATGCCTGCTTGGCAAGCAACCGGTCAAGCCGAGTGCCGCAGCAATTTGCCCATGCAGCACCCGGGCATGGCTGCGCTTGGGCGACAATAGAACGGTGTCCATCCCCCAGTCATTCATCCAGGAACTGCTCTCCCGCGTCGATGTTGTCGATGTGGTGGGCCGCTATGTACAGCTGAAAAAAGGCGGCGCCAATTACATGGGGCTGTGTCCTTTCCATGGCGAAAAGTCGCCTTCGTTCAGCGTCAGCCCTTCCAAACAGTTCTACCACTGCTTTGGCTGCGGCAAAAACGGCAACGCGATCGGTTTTCTGATGGACCATACGGGCATGGGTTTCCGCGAAGCGGTGACCGAGCTGGCCCAGAGCACCGGCCTGCAGGTGCCCGAAGACGATGTCTCCCCCCAACAGCGCGAGCGCGCCGCGCAGGCACGCGAAAAGCAGGCAACGCTCACCGATATCCTGGAAAAGGCGGGCGACGCCTACCGCAAGCACCTGTCGCAGTCGCAAAAAGCCATCGCCTATCTGAAAGGCCGCGGCGTCTCTGGCGCCACAGCCAAACGTTTTGGCCTGGGTTACGCGCCCGAGGGCTGGCGCGGCCTGGCCAGTGTCTTTCCGGCTTACGACGATGCCAAGCTGGTCGAAACGGGTCTGGTGATCGAGTCCGAAGACGACAAGGGGGGCGAGGTCAAGCGCTACGACCGTTTCCGCGACCGGGTGATGTTTCCGATCCGCAATGTCAAGGGCGAATGCATCGGCTTTGGCGGACGCGTGTTTGGCGATGAAAAGCCCAAGTACCTGAATTCGCCCGAAACACCGGTTTTCCACAAGGGCCGCGAGCTGTATGGCCTGTTTGAGGCGCGCACCGCCATCCGCGAACACGGCTACGCGCTCGTGACCGAAGGCTATATGGACGTGGTGGCGCTGGCGCAGCTGGGCTTTCCCAATGCCGTCGCCACTCTGGGGACCGCTTGCACGCCCGATCACGTGCACAAGCTCTTCCGCTTTACCGAAACTGTGGTGTTCAGCTTTGACGGCGACGCCGCCGGGCGACGGGCCGCCCGCAAGGCGCTCGACGGCGCACTGCCCTATGCCACCGATACGCGCAGCATCAAATTCCTTTTTCTGCCTGCCGAACACGACCCGGACAGCTTTGTGCGCGAATATGGGGCCGATGCCTTTGCCCGCCATGTGCATGACGCCACCCCGCTGTCTCGCTTTTTGCTGGAGGCGGCCAGCGAAGGCTGTGATCTTGGGCAAGCTGAAGGCCGTGCGCGTATGTCCAGCAACGCCCGGCCGCTATGGAATCTGCTGCCAGACGGCGCCTTGAAGCGCCAACTGCTGGCCGAAATTGCCGACAAGGCCCAGTTGCCCGCCACAGAGCTGGACGGGTTATGGCAGAAAACCACTGCGCTGGAGCAGGCCCGCCAGGGAGGTGCAGGCCGCGCGCACCCCACCGGCGCAGAGCCCCCCCGGTCCGCAGCGCCATGGAACGCGACAACCGAGTCGTCCCCCCCGTACGGTGACGCGCCCCCCTGGGACGGAGAGGGTGGCATGGACCGCTACCCCGGCCAGCGCAGCGATGGCTACAGCCCCCAGCAAGGCGGCAACTTCGGCCACGGCGCAGGAGGGGGCAATGCCTATGGCAAGCGCAGCCCCGGCGAATGGAAAGGCAAAAAGGGCAACTGGCAGCCACGCCCGGCGCCGCAGCCCCCCATGCCCTCCGTGGCAGTCACGCGGGAAGACCAGGCCGCACGCCTACTGCTGTCGCACATGGCGTTTCTGGAGAACTTTTCCCCGGAAGATGCCGCCACCCTGGCGCAGCTGGATGCACCTTACGGTAGCCTGTTCGCCTGGATCGAGCAGCAGTTTCTGGCACACGGCGCGCAGTCATGGGCCGTGTTGCGGGAGCACATGCGCGGCCATGTGATCGAAGAGTTCGCCACACAGCTGATGCAGGGGCACCACGCCCAGATCGACGGCCCGCTCGACGAGATCCGCGACGAACTGCGTGATTCCCTCAGCCGCATCGTGCTCGGCCACCTTGAGGAGCAGAACCGCCAGCTCATCACCCAGGCCTCGGACCCCAAGGCCCTGCGACGCTACCAGAGCAATTTCCACCGTATCGGCCTGCTCAAGCGCCAAGTCAACAAATAAATCGCGCAAAGCCCTTGACATTCACCAAAAAGGTATAATATTTGTTGCATCGGCAAGAGCGACAGCAGCACCTCCGGACCGGGCCCGCGTAAAGACTTACGTGATTTGCCACCAGCGCAAGCGCCCAACATACCGCAAGGACTGCACCCCAAATGATCGCCCCAACATCTTGCCAAGAGGTTCCGCACCTCGTATAGCCCAGCTGCCCATTGCACCTGTTGCAGGCAGACGCTGTATTTTTGTATGCGCCGGTAATGGCGCTTGCCAGTTTTCTTTGTGTGTTTTCTTTGATCTGAGGGTGTACATGCCTGCTACAAAGTCCGCGAAGTCGTCCGTCAAGTCGCCAACCAAAGCCAGCGCTGCCAAAAGTGCCAAGGCTGCAACCGTGACCAAAGCCGCAAAACCTGCGGCTGCCAAGGCACCTGTTGCAGCAGGCAAAACCGTAAAAGCCAGTGCTGCCGCCCCCTCTCCCTCCAAGGCAGCGACGAAGAAGGTTAGCTCCGTGTCCGAAAGTAAACAACGCCTGTCTCAAGCAGAATTGCTCAAGGCAGCCGACGCCCTGCTCAACGCAGGCGCCCCCAAGAAACGCGCCACCAAGAAGGTGGAAGCCGAAGAAGCGGAAACCCCGGTAAAGGCCAAGGCCACCGCAAAGACCGCAAAACCCAAAGCCACCAAGGCTGCCGCAGAAGAAAAGCCCAAGGCCCCCAAGAAGACGGCTGCCAAGGGCAAAGCCAAGGCCAAAGGCAAGAGCGAAGAAGACATCGATGATGATGCCGATTTCTCCGACATCGAGGAAGATCTCGAAGGCGAGGAAACGGTAGAGGCCGAGGTCGCACCCGATTCCCCCGTCGAAAAGGTCAAGCCGCTGCGCATGAAGGTCTCCAAGGCCAAGGAACGCGCGCTGATGAAGGAATTCGGCCTGGACGAAGCCGTCTTGACCGAAGAGGAAATGTCTACCCGCCGCCAGCGCCTGAAGGCCCTGATCAAGCTGGGCAAGACCCGTGGCTACCTGACCAACGCCGAAATCTCCGACCACCTGCCCGACAAGCTGGTCGATGCCGAAACGCTGGAAGTCGTGATCTCCATGTTGAACGACATGGGTGTGGCGGTGTACGAGCAGACCCCGGACGCAGAAACCCTGCTGCTGAACAACACCGGCCAGTCCGCCACGACGGAAGAAGAAGCGGAAGAAGAAGCGGAAGCCGCCCTCTCGACCGTGGATTCCGAATTTGGCCGTACGACCGATCCCGTTCGCATGTACATGCGTGAAATGGGCACGGTCGAGCTGCTGACCCGCGAAGGCGAAATCGAAATTGCCAAGCGCATCGAAGGCGGCCTGCAGGACATGATGCTGGCCATCAGCGCTTCGCCTGCCACCATCGCTGAGATCCTGGCCATGGCCCAGGAAATCCGCGAAGGCAAGGTGGTCATCTCCACCATCGTGGACGGCTTCTCCGATGCCGATGAAAACGATGATTATGTGGCCGAAGAAGACTTCGACGAATACGACGAAGAGGACGACGACGACGGCAAGGGCGGCTCCAAGGCCATGACCCGCCGACTTGAAGAACTGAAGAACGAAGCGCTGTCGCGCTTTGACAAGCTGCACTCGCTGTTCGAGCAGCTGCACCAGGCCTACGACAAGAACGGCTACAGCTCCGCCCAGTACAAAAAGGTGCAGGATCAACTGTCGGCCGAGCTGATGACCATCCGCTTCACCGCCAAGACCATCGAGAAGCTGTGCGACATGCTGCGCGAGCAGGTGGACAGCGTGCGCCAGAAAGAGCGTGCCCTGCGCAAGATCATCGTGGAAAAGTGCGGTCTGCCGCAGGAAAAGTTCATCCAGCTCTTCCCAGCCAACCTGCTGAACCTGCAATGGATCGAGAAGGAAGCCCAGGCTGGCAACAGCTGGAGCGCCATCATGGGCCGCAACATCCCGCCCGTGCAGGAGCTGCAGCAGAACCTGATCGACCTGCAGGCCCGCGTGGTCGTGCCGCTCGATGAGCTCAAGCTCATCAACAAGCGCATGAACGACGGCGAGCGTGCTTCGCGCAATGCCAAGAAGGAGATGATCGAGGCCAACCTGCGCCTGGTGATCTCGATTGCGAAGAAGTACACCAACCGTGGCCTGCAGTTCCTTGACCTCATCCAGGAAGGCAACATCGGCCTGATGAAGGCGGTGGACAAGTTCGAGTACCGCCGTGGTTACAAGTTCTCGACCTATGCGACCTGGTGGATTCGCCAGGCCATCACGCGCTCGATCGCCGACCAGGCCCGTACCATCCGCATCCCGGTCCACATGATCGAGACCATCAACAAGATGAACCGCATCTCGCGCCAGCACCTGCAGGAGTTCGGCTTCGAGCCCGATGCGTCCATCCTGGCCGAGAAGATGGAGATTCCTGAGGACAAGATCCGCAAGATCATGAAGATCGCCAAGGAGCCGATCTCGATGGAAACCCCCATCGGCGATGATGACGACAGCCACCTGGGCGATTTCATCGAAGACAGCGCCAACACGGCGCCCGTGGATGCTGCGATGCAGGCCGGCCTGCGCGACGTGGTCAAGGACATTCTCGATGGCCTGACCCCGCGCGAAGCCAAGGTGCTGCGCATGCGCTTCGGCATCGAGATGAGCACCGACCACACGCTGGAAGAAGTGGGCAAGCAGTTCGACGTGACGCGCGAGCGCATCCGCCAGATCGAAGCCAAGGCGCTGCGCAAGCTCAAGCACCCCAGCCGCTCGGACAAGCTGCGCAGCTTCATCTAAGCGCCTCAGCTCCCCCTGCAAACCCCGCCCCGAGCGGGGTTTGTTTTTTCTATCGCCCTTTTCGCTATCGAAGCAATAGCACTACGCACTCCAGGGGTGCGCGCGGAATGCTGTTTTGGTTCAGAATTGCGCCTATGGAAACCACCCTTCCCACTGCCATCGAGACCCTGCCTGCCACCGTGCTTACCCCAGCGCTGAGCACGCTGCGCATGGATGCCGTGGCCTCCGAGGTTCCAGTGGCCCTCGTGTTCAATGGCATATCCCACGCAGTGATGATGTGCACTCCGCAGAATCTTGAGGCCTTTGCGCTCGGCTTTGCGCTGTCGGAAGGCATCATCGACAGCGCCGAGGATTGTTACGGCATCGAAGTTGCGAACGCCCCTGCATGCGGCGGCGGTATCGAGTCGCCCGGCATCCAGGTGGAGATCACCATTACCAGTCGCTCTTTTGCCCGCCTGAAGGACAAGCGCAGGACGCTGGCCGGGCGCACGGGCTGCGGCATCTGCGGCATTGATTCGCTGGATGCGCTGGACCTGGTGCCCGAGCCGCTGGCGCTTGCGGCCTGGGCGCGCGGCATCGGGCTGGAGCAACTGCAAAGCGCCTTCAGCCAGTTGCCTGCACTGCAGCCCCTGAACCAGCAGGCCGGCGCCATCCACGCCGCGGGTTGGGCCACCGCAGACGGCCAGTTGCAACTGGTGATGGAAGACGTGGGCCGCCACAATGCGCTCGACAAGCTGCTGGGCTGCATGGCGCAGCAGCAGTTGCTCCAGCAAGCCGGTTTTGTGGTGATGACCAGCCGCGCCAGCTACGAACTGGTGCGCAAATGCGCCCGCCTAAGGCTGCCGGTGCTGGCGACCATTTCTGCCCCCACCACCCTGGCCATCCAGGTGGCGAACCAGGCCGGCATGCGCCTTTTTGGCCTGTGCCGGGGTGACAGGGCCATTGCCTATACAGCCAATTGATAAAGACCACTTTCTGCCCCGCAGCGCCCCACAGATGGCCCTGAGGCACTCAAAAAACGTAGCATATCAGCAACACTTATCGCGCCATCGCCCCAGATTCGGGTACTGCGCCTATACATTGCGGATCAAGAGCTATTAAACTTGTAGCAGATATTTCTCGCGACTATGGTCGCGCCCAATATTGTGGATTTGAATGCGAAAGCGCCGCTTTCGCTCCTCAACATAGCGCAAGGAGAACCATACATGAGCGCCAAGGAAAATACCGCCATCAACCAGCTGTTCGAGCGGTTGGAATGCCGATACGCTTTGCGTGTGCTGTGGGCACTGCGTGACGGCCATCCACAGACCTTCCGACTGCTGCAGGACAGTGTAGGCGGCATCACTCCCAATACCTTGAACACCCGTATCAAGGAACTGCGTGAAGCGGGTTTCCTCGATCACAACAGCGATGGCTACACCGTCACCCCTTCGGGCCAGGACCTGCTCAAGCGCCTGTCGGACGTGCAAGCCTTTGCCACCCGCTGGGTAGCAGCCGGCCAGGCCAAGAAATAAAACACCCCAGGCCCGACAAAACCATGCCAAGCCCGCCCCGTGCGGGTTTTGTGCTTTATGGACAGGTATGATTGCCTGTTGCAAGAACATTCTCAAAGGATCACCATGGCATTCACTACCACCCCATCGGGCCTGCAGTACGAAGACACCGAAGTCGGCACGGGCGCAGAAGCAGCCAAGGGCCAACAGGTCACCGTGCACTACACCGGCTGGCTGTATGCCGATGGCCAGCAGGGCAGCAAGTTCGACTCCAGCAAGGACCGCAACGATCCGTTCGTGTTCCCTCTGGGCGCCGGCATGGTCATCAAGGGCTGGGACGAAGGCGTGCAAGGCATGAAGGTGGGCGGCAAGCGCACCCTCATCATCCCTGCAGAACTGGGCTATGGCGCACGCGGTGCAGGCGGTGTAATCCCTCCCAACGCCACGCTGAAGTTCGATGTGGAACTGCTGAAGGTATAACCCCGGGCAACCCAATGGGGAAAGACTGCCCGATGTCTGGCGCCCGATAGCAAGCAATCGCTGCAGCGCCACAGGAGGTGTTTCTCCCTTCAATGCCATCCCCGGCAGGAACTGCACCGCGCGCAAGCCCGGTGCAGTTTTTCTTTTCACTTTGCCAGCGACTGGCAGGCGAATCCGCAAAGCGTGGGTGTGGCTCCCATGAAACGAGACAGGCACCGGGGCATTTCTAGGGCTGCCGCTCCGTTGATGCCACCGCCGCCCCGGTTTTGCGGCGAGTGAGGCAACTCACCCCCCAGATCACCAGCACCCCCACGGGCACTCCGAAAACCGCTGCCAGCGTTGGCTGTATACCCCACCACAGATGGGAAGGCGGGGCCGATTGCCATCCCGCCGCACGCGCAGGCGATGTGTTCGCGACCATGTAATACAAAGTGATGCCCAGGCCTGCCAGCATGCCCCAGACGGCCCCCTGGCGTGTTGCTCCCTTCCAGTACAGGCCCAGCAGCATTGCAGGAACAAAGGCTGAGGCGGCTATCGAAAAGGACGCAGACACCAGCACCAGAATGCCGGAACTGCGTACCGATGCCACAGCGGCTGCCGCCAGCGCCACCATCAGCAAGGTGAATTTGGAGAGAATCACCCGCTGCTGTGGCGTCACGGACTTGCCCCGCTCCACCAGGTACAAGTCGCGCACCAGGGCATTGCTGATGGTCAGCAACAGGCCATCAGCGGTTGACAGCGCCGCAGCCAGCCCGCCAGCAGCCACCAGGCCCGAGACCACAAACGGCAGCCCGCCCAGCTCCGGCGTGGCCAGCATGATCAGATCGGCACCCAGCCGTATCTCGCCCCATTGCACAATGCCGTCGCCATTCACGTCTTCGATCGACAGCAGCGAGCCGTCCACCCGCGTCCACTGGGCAATCCAGGTGGGCAGGGCATCGAAATGGCTGCCCACCAGGGTCTGCATCACCTGCAGCTTGACGAGCGCCGCCAGCGCGGGCGCACTGGTGTAGAGCAGCACCACAAAAAACAAGGTCCAGGCCACCGAGCGGCGTGCCGCGGCCGGTGTGGGCAAGGTGTAGTAGCGGGTCAGCAGATGCGGCAGGCCCGCAGTGCCCAGCATCAGACAAAACATCAAGGCCAGAAAATTGCGCCGCGACACATCTTCCTGCACCTGCGCAGCCTCTGCCACACCGGGAATCACCGCATACGGCACCGTATGCTGCGGCATCCCGCCCAGCGGCTGGGCGCGGGCGTAGTTTTCATGCATGGCAGCCGTCCACTGCTCGCGCGCTGTGGCTTCGTCCTGCGGCAGAGCCGCCAATTCACGCCCCGCTGCCAGCACCTGGCCCAGGTCGGCATTGCTGATGCGCAACTGGTGCACCAGCTCACGAAGCCGCTCGCGCTCGGCTTCAAGCGCAACAGGAATATTGCGCAGCCGCGATTCATACACCATGCCGCGCTGCAGGTAGACCAGCTCCACATCGCGCTCGGCTGGATCACTCAGCAGGGTTTTCTCGTACTCTGCAATCTTGCCCAGCTCCTGCGTATAGACGGCCACCGCCACCGGACTGCCCAAGCGCTGGTAGGCGAGCCAGGACACAGGAATCAAAAATGCCAGGAGAATCATCACGTACTGCGCCACCTGCGTCCAGGTGATGGCGCGCATGCCCCCGAGAAACGAGCAGACCAGCACCCCGCCCAGGCCCAGCATGATGCCGATCTCGAACTGCACGCCGGTCAGGCGCGAGGCAATCAGGCCCACGGCATAGATCTGCGCCACCACATACGAGAACGAGCACATCACTGCCGCGAGCGCTGCAATCACGCGCGGCCAACGGCCGCCATAGCGCAGCTGAAAGAAATCCGGCAGGGTATAGAGATTGAGCGCCCGCAACTGCGGGGCAATCAAAAGCGCCACCAGCACGAAGCCGCCCGTCCACCCAAGCAGATAGGCGAGCCCCCCCGGCTGCTGGCTGGTACCTGCAAAACCCTGCAGGTACAGCGCGCCCGACAGGCTCAGAAAGGAGGCCGCGCTCATCCAGTCCGCCGCAGTGGCCATGCCGTTGTAGATGGGCGGAATGCGGCGGCCCGCCACGTAGTACTCTTCCGAATCGGCCGTTCGCCCCCACACGCCAATGGTGGCGTACATCATTACCGGCACAAACAGGAAGATCGGCCCGATCCATTGGCGCGACAGACCGGCATGCTCTGCCCAGCCCACCAGCCCGATGAAACAGGCCAGGCCCAGCAGATACAGTGCAAACAGCTTGTGAATTCGTTGCATGGGAGCTGTGCTTGCTTACTGCACATCCTTTTCCGGGTGCAGCCGCAGATACAGAAGATATGCCACCACCAGCAACACGTACAGAACCGGCAGGCCCGAGGCAGCATAGCGGTAAGCCGCGCCCGCTCCCCAGACGGCATCGAGCTGCGGCGCCCAGTACAGGCAGGCGAAGGTGCTGAGCACCAGCACGAGCAACACCCACAGATGGGCCGCGTTCAAGCGCATCGAATCAAAGGAGGCCGATGAATCGGGCGAATTCACCTCAGGGCTGATTCTTTCGTTGGCGGTAGTCATTGGCAATAGACGGAAGCTGAGGCTGGGACGGTCATCAAAGTCCTTGGAGGATGGCTGGCTCTGCGAGGCTCTTCATTCTGCGCAGCCACCGCACCGCCATTTTGTCGCAGATGGGACTGGTTTGCGCCCTCTCTAGGGGGAAGCACGGTGCAGCACCCTCCACCTGGTTTTGATAATCCAGCCTGAATCGGCTCTGCAAGCCATGCAGTTACCAGCCGCACCCGTCGCGTAGCGCTTGCGCATACAACAACCATTTTGGAGACAAACAGCCATGACCTATCTCAAACTCACGGCCACTGCCGCCATGCTGGCCTGCACCACTCTTGCGGCCCAGGCAGCCGGCATTTCGGACGACAAGGTCAAGATCGGCGTGCTCACCGACATGTCCGGCCAGTATGCCGACTCGGGCGGCAAGGGCTCCGTCGAGGCAGCCAAGATGGCGATCGAAGACTTTGGTGGCAAGGTGCAAGGCAAGCCCATCGAGCTGGTGTTTGCCGACCACCAGAACAAGGCTGACATCGGCGGCACCAAGGCCCGCCAGTGGTGGGACGCCGAAGGTGTCGACATGATCATGGACCTGAACAACTCGGCCATTGCCGGCGCCGTGTTCACCCTGGCCAAGGAACGCAACAAGGTTGCCATCAGCACCGGCGCGCTGTCCACGGGCTTGACCAACGAGTTCTGCGCCCCCACCACCGTGCACTACACCGTCGACTCCTACTCGCTGGGCAAGTCAGCGGTCGAGAGCATCATGGCGCAGGGCAAGAAGGACTGGTTCATCCTGGCAGTCGACTATGCCTACGGCAAGGTGACTGCCGCCACGGTGACCGACTTCGTCAAGGAGAGCGGCGGCAAGGTGCTGGGCACCGTCTACCACCCGTTCAATGCCAGCGACTTCTCTTCCTTCATGATGCAGGCGCAGGCCAGCAAGGCCCAGGTGGTGGCGCTGGCCAATGCCACGCAGGACACCGTCAACTCCATCAAGACGGCGCGCGAGTTCGGCATGACCAAGAACATCACCTTTGTGCCACAGCTCATCTACATCAACGATGCACACGCCATGGGCCTGGAGCTGGGCCAGGGCCTGACCTTTGCCACGGCCTTCTACTGGGACCGCAATGACGAATCACGCGCGTGGTCCCAAAAGTACCAGGCACGCATGAAGAAAATGCCGTCGATGAACCAGGCCAGCGTCTATTCCGCCGTCACCCAGTACCTCAAGGCCATCGATGCCGCTGGCACCGACGAAGGCTTGGCGGTGACGAACCAACTCAAGAAGATGAAGATCAACGACGTGTTCTCGCAAAACGGCTACGTGCGCGAAGACGGACGCATGGTGCACGACATGTTCCTCGCCCAGATGAAGTCGCCCAAGGAATCCAAGGGCCCCTGGGATTACTACAAGATCCTCGACACCATCCCGGGTGACAAGGCCTTCCAGCCCCTGTCCAAGAGCACCTGCTCGCTTGTTACAAAAAAGTGAGCATCTAGCGCTTGATGGGTATATGCCAGCGCCTGATTTCACATAAAAAAACCTTTGTGGCCGAGCCCGGCATCCGCCGGGTTTTTTCATGCACACAGGGACAGGAGGCGCAGCACCGCCATTGAAAATTACAAAAACGTACAAATTACGCAGGGTGGCTTAACCCCGGAAGGCCAACTGCTCCGATTCAGCAGGTATCACAACCTGTCGGAGCATGCACCATGCCTACCACCGCCCCTTCTCGCTCGACCCATTCTCGCTGGGTTCGTTGGTCACCACTTTTCTCGGCCTTGCTCACCCCTTGCCTGCTGGCTGCAGGTATGACCACCGCCCACGCGGGCCCATCCACGCCGCGCGGGAGGCTGGCCGATGTCAAGCTGGTGGACCGCACGACAGGCCAGGCCCTGCGCCTATACCAGCACCAGGGCGAATACTGGGTGGCGGGCCGCCCTGGCGCCAGCTATGCCGTTGACATCACCAACCGTACCGGCAGCCGGATTCTGGCGGTCATCAGCGTCGATGGCGTCAATGCGCTGGACGGCAAGACGGCATCGAGCGCACCGGATGACGGCTACGTCCTCAATCCCTGGCAAAACTGGGCCATCACCGGCTGGCGCAAAAGCCAGTCCCAGGTTGCGGCCTTCTACTTTGCGGAAAGCGACGCGTCGTACGCCAGCCGCACAGGCCGCCCCATGGACGTGGGCGTGATCGGCGTCGCCCTGTTCCGCGAGCGCGTGCCCGAACCAGTGCGCCCGCCACCGATTGCGCGCCGCAGCCCCATGATTGAAGAACATGCGCCAGCACGCATGAATGAATCGGAAAAATCCACCGCCGATGCTGCGGCCACGGCACCCTTGCCTGCGCCGCAGCCTGCACCGCAGGCCTCTCCGGTCGCCGTGCCACCGCCCTCGTCACCTGCCGCAGAAAGTGCAGCCGAGGCCTCTCCCGCGCCCTCGTCTGCAGAAAAAGCCGCCAAGCGCGCGCCCTCGACCACAGCCAACGCCGAGCCACGCTCACCAAGCCTTGGTACCGGCCACGGTGCGCTGGAAACCTCGCACACCCGTACTGTGACTTTCGACAGCGCCACGCAACGGCCCGAGCAGATCGTCCGGATTCGCTACGACAGCTACGCCAACCTGGTGGCCAAAGGCGTGATCCGCGAGCCTCGCCCTGCGCCTGAACGCCGCCCCGATGCCTTTCCCGCCGATACCGAGCGCAGCTATGTGCCCGACCCACCTCGCTATTGATTGCGGGCAGCCATGCGCCCCGCCCTGGCACGCACCAGCCTGGGCATGGGTTGCTGTGCGATTTTCTCCACATCGGCTCGCACTGCGCATCCGGCTTTGCATAATGGGCCCGATGGTGGACGAACAACAACCCGACGAAGCGCTGATGCTGGCCTACGCCCGCGGCCATGCCGCCGCGTTTGAGCCCCTCTACGCCCGCCACAGCCAGCGCCTGTGGCGCTATTTTTTCCGCAACACCGGCAATGCAGCCCTCGCCGATGACCTGGCCCAGGACACCTGGTTCGCCGTGGTGGATGCCGCGCCCGGCTACGAGCCCAGCGCCAAGTTCAGCACCTGGGCCTTCACCCTTGCACACCACAAGCTGGTAGACCACTGGCGCCGCCACAAACCCCATGCCAGTCTCGATGAGGAAACCAGCGAAGGCATGGCACTTGCCGAGACCCTGTTTGCCAATTCCGGCTTTGATCCCGAGCGACTGCAAGGCCGCAAGGACATCGCCCGCGCCCTGCTCCACGCCCTGTCCCAATTACCGCCCGAGCAGCGCGAAGCCTTTCTGCTGCAAGCCGAGGCCGACATGGCTGTAGCCGATATTGCCGCCGCCACCCGTGTGACCCAGGAGACCGCCAAGAGCCGCCTGCGCTACGCACGCGCCAAGCTGCGCCAGGCCCTGGGCGCGGGCGACGAAGAACCGCAAAAGGTGCCCGCATGACCGACCGCACCACGCCCCACAACGCAGCCGTACCAGCGCCCGGCACGCCACCGGATGATCTGGTGCAGCGCTACCATGCAGCCAACGCGGAAGACGGCAGCCCACGCGGCCCCAGCCCCGAGGCCAGTGCCCGCGTGCTGGCCTATGCCCGCGAGCAGGCCGCCCTGCGCGCCGTCAGCGACGTGCCACCTGCACTCACGCCCGCACCAGACGCAGGTACCAATTTTGGCGGAGAGCCCGCCAATGACCGCCGCTGGCTGCGCCATGCGCTTGGCAGTCTGGCCGCCATCGGCCTGGTGGGTTGGCTCACCTTGCATCATTTGGACGAGCCCGGCGCGCCACAGCTCGACAGCCCCGCACCGGCCTCTTTGGGCGAATCCGCTCCCACGGCTTCACCATCCCCGGCAACACAGCCCATGGCCAACGACACCATGGCAAGCAGTGCGGCAAGTGCCAGTCTGGAAGAAAAAGCGCCAACAGCGCCCACTCCAAGCGCGCCGTCAGCTGCCAAATCAGAAGCAAAATCGATGGAACGTGTAGCGCCTCGGGCAGCCAGCACTCCCTCCGTGGCTGCTACTGCTGGCGGAGGGGGTGACGGTGGCGTTGGGGCTGCAGCCTCCGCAGGCAAGGTGCAGCAGCATGCCCCTGAGCGCTCCCCTGCCATGGCTGACAGACACGCTGCCGCAGCTTCAGCGACGCCCGCGCGCCCTTCAGCCGCCATGCCCGCCCCGGCAGCTCCTGTGGCGATGGCCCCACCTCCACAGCTGGAACGTCGCGCCCGGGTGAAAGAGGCAGAATCCTCCAGCAATGCAAGTGCAGATGCCAGCATGAACGCCGACACGGCGGCAACCGAGCGCATGGCAGAAGCTGCGCCCCCTGCTACTGCGGAACACCGCGCTGCCAATGGCAAAGCCAAACCGTTGCCCTACTGCAACCCAACCATGTCCGCCGCAGCACAGGCCGAACAAGCGCGCCGCATCAAAGCCCGCGAAGACGCCCAGGCTGCGGGCAAGCCCTTGCCCGATCCTGCGCCGGTTTGCAAACCGCTGCAGAACCCAGCAACGCCGCAGACCGAGCCTCTGGACAGCCGCTAGCCTCTACGCGGTGCTGCCTCCGCCAACACGCAGCGGTAGCCAACGGAAAAAGCCGCCCTGGTCTCAAAGCCAGGGCGGCTTCCCATGCGCAATGCATGGAGTCTTCAGCAACCTGCGCACCATCAACAGGGGCAGGGCTTGCATGCCGGAGGCGTGTTCTGCCTCCTGGGAATCAACCCCTGTAAAGGGCTTCCAGCGCCTTGCGCTCCTGCGGAGTCTGCGAGCGGAACTCGTTCACGACCTGCTCACGGGTCTTGCCGGAGGCCACGCTGGTGTCACGCGGCGGGAAGTTGCCGCCACGGAACGCGTCGGAGCCGCCCTGCTTCACAAACGCAGCCGCTTCGGCTTGCACTTCAGCCCGGGTTCTTTCGCTCTTGAAATGCTCGGGATAGGTGACATAGCCCTTTTCCGTGGTGGTCTGGTGGATGTAGCTGTTCGCAAAAGCTGCATTGCCTGCCAGCAGCGCTGCGGCAAAAACAGACACGGCGGCGATCAGGGAAGTACGGTTCTTTCGCATGAGGAAGTGCCTTTCAAAGGTTTGTAAACACCTCGAAGCGAGTGCATTCGAGATGACTCCATTCTGAAAAAAACACCCTGACGGATTGCCCACCGGAAGATGACATTCTCGCCACCTGCATGTTACGAAAAGAATATACAAACCATAGCAGCCAGCGCTTTCCCGGTAACCCCTGCGCCCCTTCCGTTGCAGAATTAAAAAACGCCATGCCGGGTTGGGCATGGCGTTTTTCATGGTGCCATCAGGCCACCGGTTCTTGCTCCTTCAATTCGTCTTCCGACGGGTCACTCTTGTGCACCATGCGGTACAGCAGTGGCAACACCAGCAAAGTCAATATCGTTGATGAGAGTATCCCGCCGATCACCACGGTGGCAAGCGGGCGCTGGACCTCCGCCCCGGTGCCGGTGGCAATCGCCATCGGCACGAACCCCAGCGATGCCACCAGCGCCGTCATCAGCACAGGGCGCAGGCGAGAGAGCGCGCCGCTGTGCACGGCCTGCGGAACGCCCAGCCCTGTCTCGCGCAGGGCGCGGATCGACGAGATCATCACCAGGCCATTGAGCACGGCCACCCCCGACAGCGCGATGAACCCGATGGCCGCAGAGATGGACAGCGGAATGTCTCTCAGCCACAGCGCCAGTATTCCGCCCGTCAGCGCAAAGGGAATGCCGGTGAAGACGACCAACCCGTCTCTCACGTTGCCAAACATGGCAAACAGCAGGGTGAAGACCAGGAGCAACGCAACGGGCACCACGATCTGCAGGCGCTGCTGGGCCGACTGCATGTTCTCGAAGGTGCCGCCCCACCGCGTCCAGTAACCCGCAGGCAAGGCAATCGCATCCAGCTCGCGCTGCGCCTGGGCGACGAACGAGCCGATGTCCCTTCCCCGCACGTTGGCGCTGACAACGATGCGCCGCTTGCCGTCTTCGCGGCTGACCTGGTTGGGACCCGGAGACAGGTTGAAGGAGGCCACCGAAGACAGCGGCAGGAAAGCCTGTCGGCCCCCTGCCTGTTGCGGCAGTGCAATGGGAAGACGCTCCAGAGCCGCCAGATCATTGCGAATGGATTCCGGCAAGCGAACCTGGATATCGAAACGCCGGTCGCCTTCGAAGATCGTGCCCGCCTCCTGGCCACCAATGGCCGTGGCAATGGTTTGCTGCACATCGCCCAGGTTCAGTCCATAGCGCGATGCCTTCTCGCGGTCCACCTGCACGGTCAGCATGGGCAGGCCGGTGGTCTGCTCCACCTTGACTTCCGACGAGCCCGGCACTTTCTGCAGCATGGCAGCAATGCTCTGCGCGGTGCGCTCCAATACCTGCATATCATCGCCAAAGATCTTCACGGCGACATCGCTGCGCACGCCCGAGATCAGCTCGTTGAACCGCAGTTGAATGGGTTGCGAAAACTCGTAGTTGCTGCCGGGAATCTCTTCCACCGCTTCCTGAATCGCAGCCAGCAGATCTTCCCTGCTGCGGTTGGGATCGGGCCACTGTGCTTTTGGTGTGAGCATGATGTAGCCGTCCGAAATATTGGGCGGCATGGGGTCGGCCGCAATCTCGGCCGTACCGGTGCGCGCAAAGACGCGGTCGATCTCCGGAAATTTCTCCTTGAGCGTGCGCTCCAGCTGCATCTGCATGTCCAGGGACTGGGTCAGGCTCGTTCCCGGTACGCGCAGCGCCTGCACCGCAAAATCCCCTTCGTTGAGGTTGGGCGCAAATTCGCTGCCCATGCGAGACGCCAGCACCAGGCTCAACACCACCGCCACCACGGCACCGGCAATGACGACGATGGGCATGCGCATCACGCCCCGCAGCAGCGGCTCATAGGCATTGCGCGCCCACGACATCAGGCGGTTCTCCTTCTCCGCCACCCGCGCTCCGATAAAGAGGGCAATGGCAGCGGGGATGAAGGTGATGGAGAGCACCATGGCACCGGCCAGCGCCAGCACCACCGTCAGCGCCATGGGGTGGAACATCTTGCCCTCCACCCCGGTCAGCGCAAAGATCGGCAGGTACACCACCATGATGATGAGCTGGCCAAACAGCAGCGGCCGGCGCGATTCCTTGGCGGCTGCAAACACCTCCTGAAAGCGCTCGTTGCGCGTCAGCAGCCGCCCCTTGTGCTCCTGGGCATGCGCGAGACGCCGCACGCAGTTCTCCACGATGACCACCGCCCCGTCAATGATGATGCCGAAATCCAGCGCGCCCAGGCTCATCAGGTTCGCGCTGATGCGGTAGTGCACCATGCCGGTGAAGGTAAAGAGCATGGACAGCGGAATGATGAGCGCCGTGATCAGAGCCGCGCGTATGTTGCCCAGAAAGAGAAACAGGATCACCACCACCAGGGCTGCGCCCTCCAGCAGGTTCTTCTTGACCGTGGCGATGGCCTTTTCCACCAGAGTGGTGCGGTCGTAGACCGTGACAATCTTCACGCCTTCGGGAAGGCTCTTGCGGATCGACTGCATCCGCTCGCCCACCGCCTTGGAAACCACGCGGCTGTTCTCGCCAATCAGCATGAAAACCGTGCCGAGCACCACCTCGCGCCCATTGTCCGTGGCAGCCCCGGTGCGCAGCTCGCGCCCCAGTTCCACATCGGCCAGATCGCGGATGCGTATGGCCTGGCCTTGCGCCGTGCCGACGATGATCTCCTTGAGATCATCGATTCCCTTGGCCTGGCCAGGGGCGCGGATCAGGTACTGCTCACCCTGCCGCTCGATGTAGCCCGCACCGACATTGGTATTGTTGTTCTGCAGCGCCGCCACGATCCGGTCCATGGAGATGCCGTAGGACGCCAGCTTTTCCGGTGAAGGGGCCACCAGGTACTCTTTCGAGAACCCACCAATGGAATTGATTTCGGTAACGCCAGGCACGTTTCTCAGCTGCGGCTTGATGACCCAGTCCTGTATCTCGCGCAGGTCCATGGGGGTATAGGGCGTGCCGTCCGCCTTCTTTGCACCCTCTTCGGCTTCCACGGTCCACAGGTAAATCTCGCCCAGACCCGTGGAGATGGGCCCCAGGCTGGGAGAAATGTTGGCCGGCAGCTTCTCCTTGGCCTCCTGGATGCGTTCATTGACCAGTTGCCGGGCGAAATAGATGTCGGTACCGTCCTTGAAGATGACGGTGACCTGGGACAATCCATAGCGCGACAGCGAGCGGGTCTGCTCCAGCTGCGGCAGGCCAGCCATCACAGTCTCTATCGGGTAGGTGATGCGCTGCTCGGTCTCCAGCGGAGAATAGCCAGGTGCCTGGGTGTTGATCTGTACCTGCACATTCGTGATGTCAGGCACTGCGTCAATCGACAGCTTCTGGTAGCTGAAAACGCCAAGAACGGCCATGGCGGCGGCGGCTACGAGAACCAGCCAGCGCTGCTCGATGGCAAAGCGGATGATGCGCTCAAACATGTACTCTCCCCCGTTCAGTGCGCGTGTTCAGCAGAGGCCTTGCCCATCTCTGCCTTCAGCATGAAGCTGCCGTCCCTGACATACGCCTGCCCGGCTTTCAGCCCTGATTTGATTTCGACAAGGCGACCATCCGAGCGCCCCACCTGCACCACCTGCGCCTTGTAGCCGTCATCGGTGGGTACAAACACCACGCTTTCCTTGCCATCGGGCTGCTGGATCGCCTTGGCATCCACCGCAACGGGTACCTGCGATTCTTCCGCCAGCACCTTCACATCGACAAAGAGACCAGGGCGCCACACACCTTGCGGATTGGCAAGCGCGATGCGAGCGGGAGCGGTACGCGTCTGCTCGCCGATCAGCGCGCCCACATAGGCCACGCGCCCCTCAGCACTGGAGTCGAATGCCGTCGCACGCACCGTGACGGGCGAGCCCACGCGCACAAAAGGCAGTTGCGGTGCAGAGACATTCATCTCGGCCCACACCGAACTCATGTCCGAGATGGTGAAGGAGGCGGTGTTCTCCGCCACCGACTCTCCGACCGTGAGGTGCTTCTCGACCACCACACCGGCGAGCGGCGCCCTCAGTTCATAGCGGCTGAAACCGCCAGCACCGCTGCCACCTGCGCCAGCGCCGATGGAAGACAGTTTCTGGGAGGCATTGGCCACGGCGATCTCGGCTTCCTGCAAGGATGCTCTGGCCTGCTGGTAATCCTGCTCGGCAGAGATGCGCTCCTCCCACAGCTTTTTCTCGCGGTCGTAGGTCGTTCGCGCCAGCGACAGGCGCTTTTGTGCGGTCTGCAGTTCGCTGCGCTGGTCCGAAACCGCCGCGCTCTGCACTACCGCCAGCAACTGCCCCTTGGCTACCCGCTCGCCCAGTTGCGCATGCACCGACGCCACCACGCCCGGCACCCGGGGCACCACGTGCGCGGTGCGGTCCTCGTCAAAGCGGATTTCGCCCGACAACACCATCTCCTTGCGGATGGATGCAGCATCCGCCTGCGCCACCACAATGCCTGCCGCCTTGGCCTGCACGGGGCTGAGCTTGACATGCCCTTCCTCCTCCTTTTCACCATGGCCCGCTTCTTCCGCCTGGGCGTTGACCGCCTGCGTGGCCTTTTTCGCGCCTCCTTCGTGGTGCTCGCCATCCTGGTGCTGGTCCGCATCCTGGTGGGCGTTTTCGGCAGCGGGCCGCTCCCCGTGGTGTTCACCATCGCCATGTGCGTGGGATTCGGCGTGCCCTGCCTCCTGCGTCTGCGCCGGAGAAGATTTTGCTGCCGGCCGCAGAATGAGTGCGCCCCCCACCATGCCGGTGGCAAGGATTGCTGCAACCGCTATCCATTGCCTGGAGGACGAGAGAGAGGCGTCGAATTTGGTTTTTTCGGACATATTCAGATTCCAGTGACTGCAAGATCCACAGTGGGCGAACCCAGAAGACGGTCGATTTCCGCGCGTGCCTTGTGGGAGGCACTGAGCTGCTCCAGCAATTGGCGCTGGCTGTCGAACAGGGTGCGCTGCGCATCCAGGGCGTCCAGAAAGCTGAACTTGCCCAGGCTGAAGCCGCGCACCGCCAGTTCGTACGCCGACTGCGCCGTCGGCACCACCTGGCTGCGCAGCAGTTGAACCTGGCTGTTGCTGCTGAGCAATTGCTGGCGCGCCGCAAACACCTGGGTCTGTATCTGCAGCCGCACGTCCTGCAGGTGTTGTTCCGCCTGGTCCACCTTGCGCAAGGCCTGCAGCTGGTTACCCTCGTTGCTGTCGAACAATGGCAGCGGAATGCTGACGCCGAACACGATCTGGTTGCGCCCCACTTCCTTGGCCCGCTTGACCCCCAGGCTGACGGTCAGATCCTGCACACGCTTGCTGCGCTCCAGGTTGGATGCTGCGCGACTCTGCTCCAGCGCGAGGCGGGCCGTTGCAATGCCGGGAGCGCTGTTCAGAAGCGCGTCGATGTCATCAAAGTTGGGAGGCTCGGCGACGGCGGAAAAATCGCCCGTCGCTATACCCACCTCAGCGGCCTGCCCGCCCCACAGCGCTGCCAGATTCTGCTGCGCCACCAGCACATTGGAGCGCGCCTGGTTCAGCTCCAGCAGCGCATTGGCCTGCGCCACCTGTGCACGGCTGGCTTCCAGCGGAGGCACCTTGCCTGCCTCCACACGCCGGGCTGCGGCGTCTGCCGATTGCTGCGCCAGCGCATGCGTTTTGGCGGCGTAATCCACCCGCTGCTGGGCCAGCAGCAACTCATTGAACTGGCTCACCAGCTGAAACCTCAGCGCCACCTTGGCCTCCAATACGGCGCTGTTGGCAACATCCCTTTCCCGCTCGGCCACCTGGATGCGCGCCTCGCGCTTGCCGCCCAGCTCGACCAGCTGGTTCAACTGCACCGTGCTCGAACGCGACGACGAGCGGGTGTCTTCCTGGCTGTAGGCCAGTTCGGGGTTGGTCCGTGCCTGGCTTTGCAGCACAGCGCCACTGCTGGCCTCTGCGCCATGGCGTGCGGCCTGCAGTCCAGGGTTGGCAGCCAGTGCCTTGCCCCAGGCTGCAGAGAGCGTGGTTTCCACCTGGGCCCCGGTAGCCGCCCCGGTAGCCGCCCCGGAAGCGCGTGCAGGCGCCTCTGGCGGAGAGGCCCAGCCAGATGCAGCTTGCGCGGGATGAACGAAGGCTGCCGCTACCAGGACGGCAAGCGAGAGCGTTTTGATATGCATTGGGCCTATGAGCCGGCCATAGAGCGGGGTCGCCATGTGAGCTTCTCCAGAAATCGAAGTTCGCGCACACACGCCCTGCACTTGCGCGTCCCGCCTGCACCAAAGTGCCGCTCGGACGCCCAGACGGTCTCATGCATTCGCCATGCAATCCCAGACGGGCGCACTGTGACGTGCACTACGTCGACGAGGGTCAATGCGCGCTTGCAGGCACTCTATGAATTCGACGGCGACACGAAGCCGTCAGGCAGATTACAAATTTGTAATCTGCATTTCTGTTGCAAATGCCAGACAATCTGCTGCATGAGATTGCTTTTGATTGAAGACGAAGCGAAGCTGGGGGAGTACCTGCGCAAGGGCCTCTCCGAGGAAGGCTATACGGTCGATACCGCAATCAATGGTGTGGATGGCCTCCACATGGCGATGGAGCTGGAATACGACCTCATCGTTCTGGATGGCATGCTGCCCGGTATTGACGGGTTTGCCGTGCTCGCCGCGCTGCGGCAGTCGAAAGCCACCCCGGTTCTGATGCTCACCGCCCGCTCCGATGTGGAAGACCGGGTGCGGGGCCTGCAAAGTGGCGCCGATGACTATATGGTCAAGCCCTTTGCGTTTTCCGAATTGGTGGCACGCATTCAGGTACTGCTGCGCAGAACCTGCATGCACCAGCAGTCACCGGAGCCCACCATCCTCAGTGAAGGCGATCTGGAACTGGATCTGATCCGCCGCAAGGCGACGCGCGCTGGCACCCGGCTGGACCTCACGGCCAAGGAATTCAACCTGCTGGCCCTGCTGCTTCGCCGCAAGGGCGAGGTGCTCTCCCGCACGGAGCTGGCATCGCAGGTGTGGGACATGAACTTCGACAGCGAAACCAATGTGGTGGAGGTCGCCGTGCGCCGCCTGCGCATGAAAGTGGACCATCCGTTCGACACCCCACTGATCCAGACGGTGCGCGGCATGGGCTATGTGCTGGAGGTCAGGGCCGCCGGATGAGCGCTGCAGCCACCGTCCCCCACCTTGGAAAATACCTTTTCCGCTGGCTGGCCATACTCACCATGCTGGGGCTGGGTGCGGTCAGTCTGGCGGTCTATCTGGCCTTTGACCATACGCTGTCCCTGCGGCAGCAGGAGATGCTGGACCAGAAGCAGGCCTCGCTCACCCATGTACTCGCCGATGACCTGCAAGAGCACCGAACCAAGTCGCTGCAGCACATGCTCACGGATTTTCTGGCGGGACATGGAGACTATGCGGTCTACATCAGGGACGATGCCGGAAACACCCTTTTCGACAGCCGCACTGCGTCCTTTCCAGCGCACCACGCGATCGAGCGGTCGTTCAGGGTGTCCTTCTATTCGGAGCAGGCCGAACAGCTGCTGAGTGCAAATGCTACCCTGGTGATGGACCGGCGGCCCGATGATGCACTGCTCCGGTCGCTGGCCTGGACGCTCTTGGCCTCCATGGTGGCTGGCTCGCTCATATTGTCCGTGTTCGGCCGGTTGCTGGTGAAAAAAAGCCTGCACCCGATCAAGGCGCTCGTGACCCAGATCGGCGAGATCACTGCCAAGGATTTCGAGAAACGCCTGGATGGCAGTGCCTTGCCGCAGGAGTTGCACCCGCTGGTGACGCAATTCAACGCCTTGCTCGACCGGCTGGCCGATGCCTACCGCCAGCTCGAATCCTTCAACGCCGATGTGGCGCATGAGCTGAACACACCGCTTGCCACCTTGATCAGCAGCTCCGAAGTGGTGCTGCGCAAGCCCCGCTCTGTGGAGGAAATGCGGGAGGTGCTGGAGTCCAATCTGGAGGACCTGCGCCGCATCGCCAGCATTGTGGGAGACATGCTTTTCCTATCCAGAGCCGACCGGGGCGCCGGCGCGCGGGAGAAGAAATACGCACGCCTGGGGCCCGTTGCTTCTGAGGTGGCCGATTTCTACGAGGCGGTGGCGCTGGATGCCAACTTGCGGATCGAAATCGATGGAGATGCAAGCGCGCCCATCGATGCCCCCCTGATACGCCGCGCCCTCTCCAACCTGCTCAGCAATGCAACCCGCTATGCACGCGCAGGCTCGGTGGTCGTGATACAGCTTCGCAACCGGCAGCAAGCCGATCACCAGGAGACGGTGATCATCGTGTGCAATGAGGGCACGGGTATCGACGCCACACACCTTCGCCACCTGTTCGAGCGCTTTTACCGCGCAGATGCATCGCGCCACAATGCCGACCACAACCATGGCCTGGGGCTGGCCATTGTTCAGGCCATTGCCAAGATGCATGGCGGCTCGGTGTTTGCCGAGTCCGACGAAGGCAGCACCCGGATTGGCATCATTCTCCCTGCCAGCTAGCAATACACTTGCAACCCCGGCCCCGCAGCGGCAACAAAAAAAACCAGTCAGGCAACTGACTGGCTTTCGATCTTTCGATTGTGCGGCACAGGGCCGGGTCGCTTACTTGGCAGCCAGGCGCTGCCAGGTATCGATCACGCTGTCGGGGTTGAGCGAGATCGAGGCAATGCCCTGGTCTGCCAGCCACTGCGCAAAGTCGGGATGGTCCGACGGGCCCTGCCCGCAGATACCCACATACTTGTTCTGCGCACGGCAGGCGGTGATGGCGCGCTCCAGCATCTTCTTGACGGCGGGGTCACGCTCGTCAAAATCGGCAGCCAGCAGTTCCAGGCCGGAGTCACGGTCCAGGCCCAGGGTGAGCTGGGTCAGGTCGTTCGATCCAATGGAGAAACCATCGAAGTATTCCAGGAACTCATCTGCCAGGATGGCGTTGGATGGCACTTCGCACATCATGATCAGCTCCAGCCCGTTGTCGCCGCGCTGCAGGCCGTTGGCGGCCAGCAGCTCGGTCACGCGCTTGGCCTGCAGCAGGGTGCGCACGAACGGAATCATGATCTTCACATTGGTCAGGCCCATGTCGTTGCGCACGCGCTTCAAGGCCTCGCACTCCATCTTGAAGGCTTCGCCGAAGTCCTTCGAGATGTAGCGTGCAGCACCACGGAAGCCCAGCATCGGGTTTTCTTCATCGGGCTCGTAGCGGCTGCCGCCGATCAGCTTGCGGTACTCGTTCGACTTGAAGTCGGACATGCGCACGATGACGGGCTTGGGATAGAACGCTGCCGCAATGGTGGCCACGCCTTCGGTGATCTTGTCCACGTAGAAAGCGCGGGGCGATGCATGGCCACGGGCCACCGATTCGACCGCCTTCTTCAGATCGGCATCGACCGCTGGGTAATCCAGGATCGCCTTGGGGTGCACGCCGATGTTGTTGTTGATGATGAATTCCAGACGGGCCAGACCCACGCCTTCATTGGGCAGTTGGGCAAAATCGAATGCCAGCTGGGGGTTGCCCACGTTCATCATGATCTTGGTTTTGATCGGCGGCATTTCGCCACGCTTGACCTCTGTCACCTCGGTTTCGAGCAGACCATCGTAGATCTTGCCGGTGTCACCTTCGGCGCAGCTGACAGTCACCAGGGTGCCGTCCTTGAGCAGCTCGGTGGCGTTGCCGCAGCCGACCACGGCAGGAATGCCCAACTCGCGCGCAATGATGGCCGCGTGGCAGGTACGGCCGCCACGGTTGGTGACGATGGCCGCCGCCTTCTTCATCACCGGCTCCCAGTTCGGATCGGTCATGTCGGTCACCAGCACATCACCGGCCTGCACCTGGTCCATCTGCGAGATGTCGGACACCAGGCGCACGGGGCCGGTGCCGATCTTCTGGCCAATGGCGCGGCCTTCGGCCAGCACGGTGCCGCTGCCCTTGAGCTTGTAGCGCTGCTCCGCCTGGCCCTTGGATTGGCTCTTCACCGTCTCGGGGCGGGCCTGCAGGATGTAGAGCTTGCCGTCGGTGCCGTCCTTGCCCCACTCGATATCCATCGGGCGGGCATAGTGCTTTTCGATCACCAGGGCGTACTGCGCCAACTCCTGCACTTCAGCATCGGTCAGCGAGTAGCGGTTGCGCAGCTCGGCAGGCACATCGGTGGTCTTGACCAGCTTGCCCGAAGCAGCCTTCTCTTCCGGCGTGGCAAACACCATCTGGATCAGCTTGCTGCCCAGGTTGCGGCGGATGAGCGCCTGCTTGCCTGCCTGCAGCATGGGCTTGTGCACGTAGAACTCGTCGGGATTGACGGCGCCCTGCACCACCGTCTCGCCCAGGCCATAGCTGGAGGTGATGAAAACCACCTGGTCAAAACCCGATTCGGTATCGATGGTGAACATGACGCCTGCGGCACCCTTGTCCGAACGTACCATGCGCTGGACACCGGCGGACAGCGCCACCACATCGTGGGCAAAGCCCTTGTGCACGCGGTAGCTGATGGCACGGTCGTTGTACAGCGACGCGAACACTTCCTTCATCTTGTGCAGCACATCGTCGATGCCCACCACATTGAGGAAGGTTTCCTGCTGGCCGGCGAACGACGCGTCGGGCAGGTCTTCTGCCGTGGCCGAGGAACGCACGGCAAATGATGCCTGGTCATTGCCTGCCTGCAGGGTCACAAAGGCCTCGCGGATGGCTTTTTCCAGATCGGCAGGGAAAGGCTGGCGCTCGACCATGGCGCGAATTTCCGCACCCACTTGCGCAAGTGCGCGCACATCGTCCACATCCAGCGCCGCCAGTTTGGCGCTGATCTTGCCAGCCAGGCCTTCATAGGCCAGGAACTCGCGGAACCCGTAGGCCGTGGTGGCAAAGCCGGTGGGTACGCGCACGCCTTGCGGCAGTTGCGAGATCATTTCGCCGAGCGAGGCGTTCTTGCCGCCTACGACCTCGACGTCGGTCATTCTCAGGTTCTCAAACGGTACGACCAGGGCGGTCGCGCTGTAGAGGTTGGACATGGTGGAGCTCCGGAAGTTAAAAACTGTGATATCTGGCAGAGGCGTCCACGGCCGCAGATCAGGCGGTGGCACGCACGCAGGTACTCCATCCGGGCCATGGCTGGCGCGGGCGTCTGGCTTTGTATTTGTACTGGTAGGCCGGAGTACATGCGGGAAATGTGAATAATGGGCGTCATTGTAGGCGTGCCGCTGCCGTTTTGCTTGTGACTTGGTTAACACCAGGGTCAAGAATGACGAAGGCGCAGCAGACGGGCCGCTGCCTGCTACAAAAATAGTTTCCTATCGCTTGAAAACACGCAGTCGCTATGCACCAACGCACGATTTTCTTTATCTCTGATGGCACCGGCGTGACAGCCGAGACCTTTGGCCGCGCCATCATGAAGCAGTTCGACATCACCACGCGCGCCGTGCGCCTGCCCTTTGTCGATACCGTGGACAAGGCCCACCAGGCGGTGCGCCAGATCAACCACACCGCCGAGCAGGAGGGCAAGAAGCCCATCGTCTTCACCACCCTGGTCGAGCCGGACACCGTGCAGGTGGTGCACGACCACTGCAAAGGCCTGGTGATGGACATGTTCTCCACCTTTGTGCAGCCGCTGGAAGACGAGCTGGGTGCCAAATCGCACCACCGCATCGGCCGGTTCACCGACATCAGCGAAAGCAAGGAGTATTTCGAGCGCATGGAGGCGATCAATTTCAGCCTGGCGCACGACGACGGGCAGACCAACCACGACCTGGCTGGCGCAGATGTGATCCTGGTGGGCGTGAGCCGCAGCGGCAAGACCCCTACCAGCCTGTACCTGGCCATGCAGTTCGGCCTGAAAGTGGCCAATTACCCGTTGATCCCCGAAGATTTTGACCGCCAGCAGCTACCGCCCGCCCTGCTGCCGTACAAGAAGAAGATCTTCGGCCTCACGATTGCCCCCGAGCGCCTCAGCCAGATCCGCAACGAGCGCCGCCCCGAGTCGAAGTACGCCAGCCTGCAGAACTGCCGCATGGAAGTGGCCGAAGCCGAATCGATGATGCGCCGCGCCGGCATCCAGTGGCTGTCCACCACACACAAATCCATTGAGGAGATTGCGGCGGTGGTGCTGCAGGAGCTCAAGGACGAGGATTGAGCGCCGCGGCCATCGCCGCATCCGGGGCCCGCGCATTCCGTCACACAGCTTTACACCGGCTATACGCCATGCCAGGCCCGGCTTGCTATAACGGATGGAATTCTTTACACGTCAAACAGCCCTCGATCATGCATTCATTGCGTTTCCACCTTGCCGGCTGCTGCGCCAGCGTCCTGCTGCTGTGCGGGGCCGCGCAGGCCGCCCAGCCCGGCGCCTTTTCCGTCACCGAAACCAAATCCGCCGTCGGCAACAAGGCGGCCAAGCCTCCGCGCACCAAAGACCGCTGTATCGGGCCGGAGCTGGTGGACAAGGAGGGTTTTCTGTACCCCGACATGATCCTGTCGCAGCATTTCAGCCAGTGCCGCATCAAGGACAGCAAGCTGGTGGGCAAGAACCGCAAGGAATGGACGGTGGCCTGCGGCAAGATGCTGACCGCCCAGGCCTACCAGGTGAACACAGGCGCAGACTTTCGCCTGCACATCAATGCCCAGTTGCTGGGTGGCGCGATGAAACAAACGCTGGACTATGAAGCCACATCGCTCCAGCGCGCCTGCACGGCAGACGACAGCCCCCTGGAATGAAAATGCAGCTTGGCGCACGGCTGTAAAGCGCCAACCGCTATAAAAACAATAGAAGTCGCCTACCCGCCAACGCGTGCGCCCGCGCCTGCAAACAGGTACTGCTGCGTTCCGTCCGGCGCGATAGTGGCAAAGCAGCCCACCCCCCACACGTCGCGCATGGTCTGCGGCGAGAGCACCTCGGCCACCGGGCCGTGCAGGCAGCCACCGCCGTGCACCAGCAGCGCGTCATCCGCATAGCGCAGCGCCAGGTTCATATCGTGCACAACGACGACCACGCCCACGCCTCGCACCTGCGCCCAGTGCTGCAGCAGGTCCATGGAGCGGTGCTGCCAGGCCAGGTCCATGGCGGCGGTCGGTTCATCGAGCAGAAGCCAGCGCGCCTGACCGCCAGCAGGCGGCTCCCACACCTGTGCCAGTGCGCGCGCCAGATGTGCGCGTGCACGCTCCCCGCCTGAGAGGCTGCGCACGCTGCGGCCTGCAAAGGCCTCCATCTGCGTGGCAGCCATGGCGTCGCCAACAATGGCGGCCTCGTTGCGACTGGGTTGCAGGCGGTGGGCATAGCGGCCCAGTTCCACGACTTCCTGCACGGTAAAGTCAAAGGCCACCGAGCCGTCCTGCACCATCATGGCGCGGCGCCGGGCCAGATCGGCAGCCGACCACCTGGAGAGTGGCAGGCCATCGAGCAGAACGCGGCCCGCATGGGGCGCCCACCGGCCCGTCAAGGTGGCCAGCAGGCTGGATTTGCCAGCGCCGTTAGGCCCCACAATGGCCGTGAGCCTGCCGGGCGCAATGTGGGCATGCAGGCGCACCAGCACATCGCCACCGGGCACGCCAACTTCCAGCCGATCCAGCTGCCAGCCACTGTCCTGGACAGACGGACTGCCACAAGAGTCCTGCGCCACCATTTTTGCTACTTTGTTGATAGCTATCTGCGCTTCATGGTCGGGCACCTGCGTGCTGGATTCCCTGAAAACCTCGAATGGTTTGAACATGCACTCCTCCCTACAGTTGCCGCCGGAACTGGCGCAGCATGGCGAGGAACAGCGGAACCCCGACCAGCGCCGTCAGCACGCCCAGCGGCAGTTCAGCCGGAGCAACCACTGTGCGCGCAAACGCATCGGCAAACACCACCATGGCCGCGCCCAGCAAGGCAGATGCGGGCAGCACTACGCGGTGATCCGGCCCGGCGATCAACCGCACCCAGTGCGGCGCCACCAGGCCAATGAAACCAATCATGCCGCACGCTGCCGTGATGCAGCCCACCACCAGCGCCGCCACGATGACGGCCAGGCGCTTGGTGCGCTCCACCGCCACGCCCATCAGGCTGGCCTGCGCCTCGCCCAGCGCAATGGCGTTGAGGGGCTGCGCCAGGCGCTGCGCCACCAAGGCACTGGCAGCCACCACGGCGCACGCCACGATGGCCACCGGCCAGCGCGCGCCACCCAGGCTACCCATCAACCACAGTTGCAGGTTGCGCAGTTGCTCGTCGGTCGACAGAAAACTGAGCAAGCCCAGGCCCGCCATGGCCAGCGCATTGATGGCCACACCTGCAAGCAGCATGACACCGATGCGGGTGCCGCCACCTGCCTGCGCCAGGCTGTAGATCAGGCCCGTGGTCACAAGACCACCCGTGAAGGCGCACAGCATCAGCGGCCAGCTGCCCAGGCTGCGTGGCACCGAGGGAAACCACAGCGCGCCCATCACAATTAGCGCCGCAGCCGCCAGCGCAGCACCGCTGCTCACCCCGATCAGGCCCGGGTCGGCCAGCGGGTTGCGAAACAGCCCCTGCATCAAGGCGCCCGCCAGACCCAGGCCGGCGCCAGCGGCCAGGCCCAGCACCAGACGCGGCGCGCGAATGGCGGCGAACACCTGTTGCTCGGTACTGCCTGCGCCCGTGCCGCCCTGCCACCAGTGCTGCAGCGCGCTCCAGGCAATGGCGGGAAGCCGGGCTGCGTCGATGGCAAAAGCCCCCTGCCCGGCCGCAAATACGAAGGCGGCCAGCACCAATAAAGCCATCAGGCCGATGGTGTGGGCCTTTTTCAGTCGAAAAACGCCCTTCTGGCGCCTGGGTTGGACGCCAGACGCTATTAAAATTGAAGCATTGCTTGATACACCCTGCCGCCCGGCACGCGCCGAACCGGCAGATTGCAATGGAGACGGGCGCTCGGTACCCGGCGCCAGGCGCGAGCCCGCGGCGCCAGTTGCAGTCACGGCATCGCTCATGCCTGCACGGCCTGCAAACCCTGGTGCAGGGTACGTACCGCCAGTGGCAGGCGCGGGCCAAAGCCGAGCAGCTGGCTGGCTTCCAGGGCGATCAAGGCCTTGTTCCTGTAGGCGGGAGTCAGCGCAAGTTCCGGGCGCGCCCAGAACTTGGCCTCTCCGCCCACCGCCTCCACGCCCTGTGTAGTCGTCACGATCACCTGGGGCGCAGCCTGCGCCATGGCTTCTGCCGTCAGCGGCCGGTAACCGCCAAAGCCTTGCATGACATTGCTGGCCCCACCCATGCGCAGCAGCGCATCGCCCGCTGTGCCCTGGCCCGCCACCTGTGGCGTTCCGCTGTGCGACAGCACAAACAGGGCGCGCGGCAAACGGTTCGCTGCCACCGTGGTACGTACCAGGGCCTGCACCGCGTCCCACTCCTTCTGCAAATCCTGGGCCATTTGCGCGGCCTGCGCCTGTCTGCCAGTGGCCTGCCCCACCAGCCGGATCTTGCGCAGTACCTCATCCCAACTGTGGTCCGACTGCACCAGGGCAATGGCCACGCGGGTCTGGGCGATCTGCTGCAGCACCACGGGAGGGCCCGCTTCGGTGGTGCCGATCACCACATCGGGCTTGAGCGACAGCACGCCTTCGGCGGCCAACTGGCGCACATAGCCCACCTTGGGCATGCGGTTGGCAGCTTCGGGGTAGTTGCTGGTGGTATCGCTGCCCACCAGCAGGGACTGCGCGCCCAGCTGGTAAACGATCTCGGTCAACGCACCACTCAGGCTGATAAGGCGCGTTGCCGCAGGCGGCTCAACGCCTACATAGGGCTGCAGCGCCGCCTTGGCGCCGCCATCCACTGCATTTGCTACATTTTTAGAAGCTGCTGGCGCAGACTGGGCAAGCGCCAGGGTGCCAAAGGGCATCAGGGCTGCGCCGCCAGCGGCCAGCAGCCACGCGCGGCGGTTGGCATGGGGGCCGTTGCTGCGCTGGCCCGCGCGAGAGAAATCATCCATGGCCGCCTCCTTACGCCGCAACCGCCTGGGCGTCCAGGCGTGGCAGGCTGGTTGCCAGCGCACGCCAGGGGGCCAGTTCGGGCTTGCCGGGCTTGCGTGCGCCAAAGAACATGGCCATCAGATCGCCATAGGCGTCAAATACTTCCACCGATGTCACGGTGCCATCGCTGGTGGGCTTTTCCACGAGCCAGACATTGGCAATCATGTCGGTGCGCATGTGCAGGTTGAAGCCTGTGTCGAGCACATTGATCCATTCGGCAGTCGGCGTTGTCATGGGTTCCACGCGCTGCACCGGGCCGCTGTGGATCTGGATGCAACCGCCGCTGCTGACGAACACCATGATGGGCGTGCCTGCAAAACTGGCCTCGTTCAGGAGCTGGGTCACGCTGTCCTTGGCCAGCGGCCAGGCAAAGCGCTCCTGCACCAGGCGGAAGGACTGCTGCCGCTCGGCGCCTGCATTCTTGATGACGCTGAAGAACTCGTGCGTATCCTGCATGGCAGCCCAGGCCGCTTGCAACGCCGGTACATCCACGCTGCTGTCAGGCGGCACGCTCACGGGCTTGCGTGGCGTAGGGGCGTCAAAGCCGGGCAAAGCGGCCACATCCACATCCGCTGCGCAGGCAAAGCGCGCCACCAGCGCGCCCCAGGCGGCCAGGTCGGTCGCCTCACGGGCAAACACCTTATGCACAGCACGGCCCGCGCGGTTGTAGAACTGCAGGCTGCGCAGCACGGTGCTGCCGCCGTGGGCAGACGCCTCCTGCACCGCGTAGGCTGCGTGCCAACCGGCAAAGAAGAGGCGCAGGTCAATGTCCTCCCCCACCGCCAGCCCCACCTGCATGCCCGGCTCGCCACTGGCGCTGAGCTGGGTGTAGATACCGGTCTTCTCATGCACGGTACTGGCATTGCGTGTCAGCGCCATCACGGGTCCACAGGGCTCCAGTGCCTTGAGCACCTCGATCCATCCGCCCTGCGGGGCCTGCAGCGGCTGCACCTGCAGCGTGCTGGTCTCGCGGGCATCTGCGGCCAGCAGTTGCACGGCATGCGCTGCAATGGCCTCGCCTTCACTGCTGCCAGCGGCCTCTGCCGCATCCTTGGCGCGCAGGCCCTTGGCACGTTGCACGGCATAGGCCTCGCGGACCTGCGCGGCGCGGTCGCTGGTCAAGGCGGCAGGTTTGGTTTTCGTGGTGATCATCGGAATGCTCCTTTTTCAATAGCTAGTGGCGCTTATTACGAAAGCGCCGTCGGCTCATTTGGCTTAAAACTCTGCCACCAGGGTGATCTTGGCGGACCGTCCGGGCTGGGTGTATGCATCGATCACCGCCAGATTGGAGGCAAGACCCCTCACGTCCGACCAGCGCCAGACCTTCTTGTCGGTCAGGTTGTAGAGACCGACGTTCAGGCGCAAATCCTTGCGGATGCGCCATTGCGCAGTCAGGTCCACCACGGTGGCCGACGGGTTCAGGAACTGGGTGCCGCCCGAAGGATTGACGGTGTCCTTGGCCTTCTTGCCCTGGGAGTAGTTCAGGCCCAGCTGTGCTGTCCACTGGGCGGCATCGGCGCGCAGACCCAGGGTGAGGCGCTGAGGATCGATGGACGAAAGCGGCTCGCCGCTGGTGGTGTCATGCCCCTGGGTACGGCCCCATGCGAAAGGCGTGCTCCAGCCGATGCCCGCATAGCGCCCCCAGTCGGCACGGCCCTTGACCTCCAGCCCGCTGATATTGACCTTGCCGCGGTTGACGGACTGGAAGATGAGTGGATCGTTTGGTGCACCCGTACCACCCACCTGCACGAGGTCGTCGATGAAGTCCTTGTACCGGCCGGTGAACGCGGCCACATCGAGCGAGACATTGGCAAGCCGACCCCGTACGCCCACCTCGAGGTTCTGGCTCGTCTCAGGCTTCAGATTGGGGTTGGGAATGGTCTTGTAGTTGCCGACCGGGTTCTCGAAAAACGCGTTGACCTGCCCCGCATTGGGCGCGCGGAAGCCCTTGGCGTAGTTGCCAAACACACGCCAGTCGGAATTCACCTGGTACATCACGCCCAGCTTGGGCGATGTGGCATTGCCCGACAGCGACACCGCCTGCGCGTTGAAGCCCGCCTGGTCGGCCTTGATGCGGAAATGGTCGTAGCGCAGCCCCGGCGTGATCGTCCAGTTGCCAAAGCTGATCTCGTCCTGCCCGTACAGCGCCCAGCTCGACTCGGTGGTGTCGGGAAAGCGCTTGAGCGGAAAGGTCTCGCCCACGGGCGGCGTCACGCCGGTCTGCAGGTTTTCTACATCGGTGCGCACATAGTCCAGGCCGTAGGTGAACTGCTGCGCCATGCTGCTGCCGCTCTTGATGAGCTTGCGCGCCTGCACGTTGGCCTGGAAGGTCTTTTCCTGGTAGGTCACATCGCGCGTGCGGTCTGCAGCAGTGAGGCGGTCTTCGTAGATGAACTCGCGCGAATCGGCGTTCTGGTAGCTCAGCGATGCCTTTACATCGTCCAGCACCGGAGCATCAAAATTGCGCCACTCGCCCGCCCAGGTGCCGCGCGTACGTTTCATGTCGGTGGTGGATTCCGAATCGATCACAGCAGTGGAGGCCGTGGCCGGCGGCGCAGTGCGTGCCGTGTAGAGCTGGTAATCCACCTTTTTGTCGACATGCTCGACCGTGAAGGTGTGCTTCTGGTCGGCAGTCGGGCGCAGCACCACCTTGCCGAGCAGGGAGGCATCCTTGTCATGCTGCGGATTGGGCAGGGTGCGGCGGCTGTCGATGGTGTCGATGTCACCCATGTTCTTGAGCTCGCGGCTGCGCCCCAGGTTGACGCCCAGCAGCCATTCCAGGGAATCGCTGGGCTTGCCAGCCACCGTCAGGCCCAGGGTTTTGCCGGTGTTTTCGCTGTCATAGCCAATGCTTGCACGGCCGCCAAAGGTCTTGCCGTCCTTGAGCAGGTTGGACGGATCGGTCGTGATGAAGTTGACCAGGCCCGCCATGCCGTCCGAGCCGTACAGCGCCGAAGTGGCGCCACGCACCACCTCCACGCGCTGCACCAGGCCCACATCCAGATAATCGCGCCCGAAGGCGTTGGCGCTGAACACATAGCTGCGCGGCAAGCGGATGCCGTCCACCATCATCAGCACCCGGTTGCCATCCAGGCCACGGATGTTGAAGCCCGCATTCTGATCGCGCCCGGTACTGCCCGATGCCAGCGTAAAACGCGCCGGGCTGCGCTTGACGGACACGTTGGGCATGTCTCGCGCCACATCCCGGATGTCGCGCACCTGCTGCTCCTCCATCTGCTGAGCATTGAGTACATCAATGCTCATCGGCAACTCGTCAGGGTCCTGCTCGTGGCGCGATCCACTGATCACCATTTCCTTGAGCACGGGGCCATCGGCTGCAGCAAGCTGAACAACGGCCGGGTTGGCGGCGGCAACCGTGGTCGTGGCGGAGGTGTCCGGCGAGGTTTGGGCTCCGGCCGCTTGCGCGGCACACAGCAATGCGGCCAGCGCCAGCGGTTGCAACACCAGCACCTTGCCGGACTGGTTACCTGCAAACGCGCAGGATTCGGACGAAGGCATGCAGCGCATGCCGAAAAGAGGTGAAGCAGCCACGGACCGAGCTTTCAGACAACAGAGGTTGAACAGGGAAGCTGGCTGGGACGCGTGAGCACAAAGCGTTGCAGGGCGCGGTCAATCCGCGCTGGTCCGAGGCTGGCAGTTGCACAAATTATATGCGAATAGTTCTCATTTAAATCAAATTGAAAACATGTCGAAATGGCGGGTCTTGTGAGGCAACGCCTCTTTTGGTGCCAGGCGCTCGCCCTGTTCGCCTGAAAACGTGACGAAGGCCGGCCCGGCAACGCCCCTGCCCCCATCTCTGCCCACCTGCAAGCCAAGCACAAACAGCGCAGGTGTCCCCTTGGTGAAAACAATTAGAAAGAAAGTTTTCTAAAAATATATTTTTATGTATTAATTGAAAATTAAATTACACACCCACCGGAGACGCCATGCCAAATCCTCTCGCCAATCCCGTCCTCGAAGCCTTGCGCCAGCCCGGCGAACACGCCCATCTGACGCAACTGCGCCAGGATTTCCATCGCTGGCCCGAGATGGGCTTTGAGGAAAACCGCACCGCTGACCGCATTGCCATGGAACTGGGCCTGCTCGGCATTCCGTTTACCCGTGGCGTGGGCCGCACCGGCATCGTGGCAGTCATCGAGGGCGAGCGCACTGACAGCGGCCGTGGCGTTGGCTTGCGCGCCGACATGGATGCGCTTGCCCTGTGCGAACTCAACCGTTTTGGCCATGCATCGCAAAACCCTGGCGTGATGCACGCCTGCGGCCACGACGGCCATACCGCCATGCTGCTGGGAACTGCGCGCTTTCTGGCCAGAAACCGCCAGTTCAACGGCACCATCCACCTGATCTTCCAGCCCGCGGAGGAAGGCCGGGGCGGCGCGCAGGCCATGCTGGCCGACGGGCTGTTCGAACGCTTTCCCTGCGACGAGATCTATGCGCTGCACAACTCGCCCGTGCTACCCGTGGGTACCGTGGCGGTGGCGCCCGGCGCCTGCCTGTCGTCGGCAGACATGTTCACCCTGCGCATCATCGGCAAAGGAGGCCATGGCGCCCACCCGCACCTGGCAGCCGACCCGGTGGTGGCGGCCAGCCACGTGATCTCGGCACTGCACCACATCGTGCCGCGCAATGTGCCGCCCATGGAAAATGCCGTGCTCAGCATTTGCGCCATCCGTGGTGGCGACATGGAGGCACGCAACGTGATTCCGGATTTTGTCGAAATCGGCGGTACCGTGCGCACCTTCTCCAAATCGGTGCAGGATCTGATCGAGCGCCGCATAGCAGAAATCGCAGAGCAGACCGCAGCCGCCCATGGCGCGCGCGCCGAGCTGGAGTATTCGCGCCTGTTCCCGCCCACCGTCAGCACCGAGCGCGAGGCGGCCTTTGCCGCCCAGGTCGCCGCCAGGCTGGTGGGTGCAGAGCATGTGATCACCAAGCCCATGCCGTCGACGGCGTCCGAAGACTTCTCGTGCATGCTGGAAGCGCGACCCGGCGCCTACCTGCGTGTGGGCCAGGGCGGTGCAGAACAGGGCCGCACTCTGCACAACCCCAACTACGATTTCAACGACGAAATCCTGCCACTGGGTGCAGCGCTGCTGGCCAGCCTGGCACTGGATGCACTGCCGCTTCACACCAACCGCTGAGCAGCCGGACAGGCATCCAAGCAAGATAAAAATCCAGGAGACAAAGCCATGCTGACCCACCGCCCCGCCACCCCCAACTCCCCGATCGCAACGCGCCATGCCCCCTGCCCCTCCCGGTTGCTTGCCAAGGCAAACGCGCTGGCCATTGCAGCAGCCGCGCTGCTGAGCCTGACTGCCAATGCCCACACCTTGCGACTCGCCAACCAGGGCGACCCGATGTCGATGGATCCGCATTCGCTGCAGGAATCGTTCCAGCTGTCCTTTCTGGGCAACATCTACGAGCCGCTGATTGGGCGTGACCGCAATTTTGCGCTGACGCCGATGCTGGCCACCGCCTGGGAGGCGACTTCGCCCACCATCTGGCGCTTCAAGCTGCGCCAGGGCGTGAAGTTCCATGACGGCTCGGCGTTCACGGCCGACGATGTGATCTTCAGCTACCAGCGCACGCAGTCGGAATCGTCGGACACCAAGCTGTACGTGGCGCCGATCAAGGCCATGCGCAAGATCGACGCCTACACGGTCGAGATGGAGACGGCGCAGCCCATGCCCATCCTGCCCGACCTGCTGTCGGGCTGGCTGGTGATGGGCAAGAACTGGGCCGAGAAGAACAATGCCGGTGTTCCCGCCGATGTGCGCAAGGGCACGGAAAACCATGCCAGCCTGAACGCCAACGGCACCGGCCCGTTCCAGCTCAAGCAGCGCCAGCCGGGCGTGCGCACGGTGCTCGAACCCTTTGACGGCTGGTGGGGCCAGAAGGAGCACAACCTGACCGAAGTGGTTTTCACGCCGATCGCCAACAACGCAACGCGGGTTGCGGCCCTGGTCTCGGGAGAGGTCGACCTGATGGAGCCCGTGCCGCTGCAGGACATTCAGCGCATCCAGTCAAGCGCCAACCTGCAGGTGCTGCAAAAGCCCGAATTGCGCACCATGTACCTGGGGCTGGACGTGGGCCGCGATGAGCTGCTCTACAGCAACATCAAGGGCAAGAACCCGCTCAAGGATATTCGCGTGCGCCAGGCGCTCTACCAGGCCATCGATATCGAAACCATCCGCAGCAAGATCATGCGCGGCGCGGCCCAGCCTGCGGGCATCATCGTTGCGCCCGGCGTGCGTGGCTACGAGGCATCGCTGGACAAGCGCCTGCCCTACGACCCCGCAGCCGCCAGAAAACTGCTGGCAGAGGCGGGCTACCCCAACGGTTTCGAGCTGGGCCTGCACTGTCCTACCGACCGCTATGTGAACGACCAGGCCATCTGCCAGTCCGTCACCGCCATGTGGACGCGGGCGGGCATCAAGACCACCTTGTATGCAGAAACCAAGGCGCTGTACCTGCCACGGGCCTTCAAGCGCGATGTTTCGGCCTTTCTGCTGGGCTGGCAGCCCGCCAGCAACGACGCGCAGAACACGCTGTGGGCCCTGCTGAACACGCCCGCCAACGACGGGCGCGGCCGCTTCAACCTGGGCGGGTACGCCAACCCCAAGCTCGATGCGCTGACGCACGACATTGGCGTGGAGATCGATCCTGCCAAACGCCAGGGCCTGATGAAGGCGGCCTGGCAGATCGTGCAGGACGACATTCCAGTTCTGCCACTGCACAACCAGAATCTGGCCTGGGGCGTCAAACGGAACATCGACGTGGTACAACAGCCGGATAACAGCCAACCGCTTCGCTATATCCATGTGCGCTAAACGCCAGCAGCCTGCCAACGACCCGACCGTTCCTCCCGCCTATACGCCGCAGGCACAGGATGCGCCTGACCGCATCCGCGTGCACTACGGCAGCCTGACGAGCAGCCAGAGACAGGTTGCAGACTACCTGCTTGCGCATCCTTTTGAAGCTGCCACCCTGAGTATCGATGCCATGGCCGCCGAATGCACAGTCTCGGTGGCCACCATGAACCGCTTTGCCAGCGCCCTGGGCTACGGCAGTTACAGCAGTTTCCGCAACCACTGGCAGCAACTGCTGCAGCCGGGCATGGCACCGCTCGACAAGCTGCAGCAGCAGCGCAACATGCCCAGCACCGCCCACCGGCGCCTGCAATCCACCCTGCACAACGGCGCCGCGCAGGCGCAGACTGCAGCTGCCCTGCTCGACCCTGCAGCCACCGACGCCATGGGGCACCACATTGCCAAAGCCCGCCGCATTGCGGTGCTGGGCAGCGATGTGAGTGCCTATATCGCGGGGTACTTTGCCAGCTACGCCAGCCTTTTTCGCCCAGATGTGGAGTGCCTTCCCCAAGCCGGAGGCCCCAGCGAAACGCAGCGCAAGCTGATGTCGCTGGGGCAGGACGATCTGCTGCTGGCCATCTCGCTGCCTCGCTATTCCAGCCAGACGCTGGAGCTGTGCGCCCTGGCGCACGCACGGCAGATTCCCATCATCGCCATCACTGACCGCCCGGACGCCCCCATTGCCGCGTACACGCAGCAGATATTGCTGGCCCCGGCCCAGCACCCCATGCTGCCTGCATCAGCCATGGGCGTACTGGGTCTGCTTGAAGGGCTTTGCACCGTGCTGGCTGCCAGCAGCCCCTGGAGCGCGGAAGACATGCGCCAGCGTGCGCAGCTGGCCGATACGTTCCATGTGGACACCGGCCCGCGCGCCCGTGCGGCACGCAAGACCCTCTGAAACCTTCCACTTCGCCCGCCTCTGCCCTGCCCATGATCACGTTCTCATCCGAGCTGCCCTATGCCAGCACCCGCCAGCCCGTGTATGGTGACGACGTGGCAGCCACTTCCCAGCCCCTGGCAGTATCGGCCGCAATGGCACAGTTTGCGCAGGGTGGCAATGCCATCGATGCCGCGCTGGCCGCCGCCATGGCACTGACCGTGGTGGAGCCCACCAACAACGGCCTCGGAGGCGATCTTTTCGCACTGGTCTGGGATGGAGCGCAGCTGCACGGGCTCAATGCATCGGGCTGGGCGCCGCAAGGCTGGACGCCCGAGCGCTTTGCCGGGTGCGAGCGCATGCCGTATGAAGGCTGGGACAGCGTGACCATTCCTGGCCAGTTGCGCGGCTGGCAGGCCTTGCACCAGCGCTTTGGCTCACAACCCTGGGCCAGCCTGCTTGAATACGCCGAGCACTACGCACGCTCCGGCTTCATCGTGCCGCAAGGCGTGGCCAGCAAATGGGGCCTGCATGTCCCCCGCCTGCACAACCAGCCCGGCTTTGCCGAGACCTTTCTGCCCGGCGGACGCGCGCCCCAAGCTGGCGAGCGGTTCACCAACCTAGCGCTGGCAGACACGCTGGCGCGCCTGGCCACGCACGGCGCCGATGAGTTCTACGAAGGCGAAACCGCGCAGCGCCTGCTGGCCCATGCACAGCAGCACGGCAGCGCCTGGCAGGTCAGCGATCTGCGCGACTACCGGCCCCAATGGGTACAGCCGCTGGCCCAGCGGGTGTGGGGCGATTGCTGGCTGCATGAATTGCCGCCCAATGGCCAGGGCATTGCCGCGTTGCAGGCCCTGGGGATGCTGAACGTCCGCGACCACGAGCTGCCCGCCGAAGTAGACAGCGCTGCTGGCGTGCACTGGCAGATTGAAGCCACCAAGCTCGCGCTTGCCGACCTGTACCCTCACCTGGGCGATCCTGCCAGCATGTGCATTCCGCCGCACGACTGGCTCTCTGACGCCTACCTGCGCCAGCGCGCCGCCCTGATTGATCCGCAGCGCGCGCAGCACCCTGCATCGGGCCTGGGCGGACATGGCACGGTATACCTCTGCACCGCAGATCGGCAAGGCCGCATGGTGTCGCTGATCCAGTCCAACTACGATGGCTTTGGCAGTGGCGTGGTGCCCACGGGCACAGGCGTGGCGCTACAGAACCGGGGGGCAGGCTTCAGCCTCCAGGCGGGCCACCCCAACCGGGTGGGGCCGCGCAAACAGCCGTTTCACACCATCATTCCCGGCTTTGTCACACAAGGCGGGCAGCCCTTGATGGCCTTTGGCGTGATGGGTGGTCCCATTCAGCCGCAAGCCCATGTACAGGTGCTCACCCGCATGCTGCGCCATGGCCAGAACCCCCAGGCGGCACTCGACGCACCCCGCTGGCGCATCGAGCCCGGCAAGGGCATCTACACCGAGCCTGGTTTTCCGCCCGGGCTGCGCAATGGCCTGCAGGCGCTGGGGCATCCGTTGCTGCCGGTGACTGACCCGACCATGGAGTTTGGCGCAGGTCAGGTGATCTGGCGCCTGCCCCACGGCGGCTATGGCGCGGCATCGGACGGCCGCCGCGATGGCCACGCAGCAGCTCGCTAGCCCGTCGGGCCGTTGATTTTGCTATTGAATCAGGAGTAAAGGCGCAGATGCATCAAGCGCTGGAGGCTGATTTATCAATATGAAATACGGGCACCAACAAAAAACCCACCTGCAGCAAAACAGGTGGGTTTACGCCCAGGGCAGGCGCCAGCTCAAGAGCGGCTTATTTGAGCCACTTTTGCGATTCCTGCTGCAACACACCCCGCAGCGCCAGAACATCCCAGGTAAATTGCATCACACGGCTGTAATCAGCGTCATCGGCGGGCAGCATGAAGCCCAGTTGATTGACGGGAGTCAAGGGCTTATCCAGATACGCGGCATGCAAGCGCGGATCGGCCTTGCTGTAATGCAGCGCTTCGTAGGTCTCGGTGATCATCACGTCGCCCTTGCCTTCGGCAATCAGCGCGGGAATCTCGGCATTCTTGTCGTGGGTAGCAATCTGCGCGTTCTGCATGTTCTGCAGCACATAGGCCTCGTTGGTGCCGCCCGGATTCTTGATGACGCGCACACTGGCCTGGTTCAGCGCCTCGGGCGTGGTGAACTTGTCCTTGTCAGCTGCCCGCACCAGAGCCACCTTGCCAAACGGCGCGTAGCCCGGCAGCATCTGCACCTTGCTGATGCGTGCCACATTGCGGGTGATGCCGCCCACAGCCACATCAAACTTGTTTTCCTGCAGGTCCGCCATGAGCTTGGGCCAGGTCGTATCCACATACTGCACCTTGACGCCCATCTCCTTGGCCATGGCCTCGATCACTTCGATGTCATGGCCCGCATATTTGCCATCGGCCTTCATTGCAAAGGGGCGGTAATCGCCGGGCGTACCCACCCGTAGCACCTTGGCCTGCATGATGGCATCCAGGCGCGGTCCCGCATGCACCGAGGCAGAGGAAAATATAGTCACTACGCCTGCCGCGCTGAGCATGGCAGCTATCAATTTTGATCTATTGCTTTGCAATTCTTGCTCCTAGGTCTTCATTCGCCACATATACAGCGTGGCCCGTCTACAGCCTACCGCGCAACTGCAGTAGCCCCTTTCGAGGAAAGCGCATTCCATGCTGGCAAGACCTGCCCATGAAAAGAGAACAGCGTGTACCCATTGCTGTGTACACGCTGTTTGTCACACGCCGAGACCATTGTGATCCTGTGCGGCGCAGATGCCCATCAGTGCTTCACCCAGGAAGCACGGGTGCGGTCACGGTCAGTAACGCGATATCTGGCCCTGGTTGATCTGCACGCGGTCGCCCGGACGCAGATCGCCTGGATGCGGCACATCAAAAACGCGCTGCCCACCGTTTTGCAGATTGATCACGATGCGATAGCCACGCGTCTGGTTGCGGTTGCCGTTCTGCTCAATCGCATTGCCCGCCAGCGCGCCTGCACCGGCGCCTGCAGCGGTGGCAGCAGCGCGGCCAAAGCCGCCACCAATCTGGTTGCCCAACACACCACCAATGACGGCACCCAGGATGACGCCCACACCCGATGTGCTGCTGGACTGGCCGCGCAGCTCTTCGATGCGGCTGACTGAGCCGTACTCCACGCCGTAGCCGCCTTGCTGGGGCTGCTGCTGCGGATAGTTGCCCTGCTGGGGATAGCCGCCTTGCGGATACCGGTTGTCATAGCGAGGCGGCGCCTGGACACAAGCTGCCAGCACCGATGCGCTGGCCGCCACCACGGCCAGTTTGCCCGCTTTGCGCGCCAGCGCGGTGCGCCAGCCAATATTGCGTTGAGCCATTGCTCTCTCCTTTAGCATTCGTGCCTAACACTGCAGCGTATTGCCACCGTACGGCGTTTGAACTGTGCCTACTTGGTTCCCGTCGATCCGTAGCCGCCCGTGCCGCGCTCGGAGACTTCACCAAATTCCTGCACCACATTGAACTGCGCCTGGAGCACCGGAACGATCACCATCTGGGCAAGGCGCTCCATGGGCTGCAGAACGAAGGCCGTGTCGCTGCGGTTCCAGGCGCTCACCATCAACTGGCCCTGGTAATCGCTGTCGATCAGCCCGACCAGATTGCCCAGCACAATGCCGTGCTTGTGGCCCAAGCCGGAGCGCGGCAGGATCATGGCCGCATAGCCAGGATCGCGCAAATGGATGGCCAGTCCCGTGGGAACCAGTTGCCAGGCATTGGGCGCCAGGTTCAAAGGCTCGTCGAGACAGGCACGCAGATCCAGGCCCGCACTGCCGGGCGTTGCGTACTGCGGCAACTGATCCTGCATGCGGGGGTCCAGAATTTTGATATCAACAATCATGGTTTGGTTTTGTTTCTCGGGATGGGCGAGGCTAGCACAGCCCACTCCACCTTAACGCAAGGACCGGGCCCAGGTGCACCTGGCCGGTCGCGGAAAACCGGAGGGAGCAGCAAAAATTCATGGATTTGTAACGATGCTCGCGGGTTTGCAGCCTGCAGATGTAACTGCGAGATCGGATTTGCAAAGAGCTTCGCGCTACTTTTCACTTCTTTGCATTGTCCATCGCCTTTTTGATGACCCCGACCAGCATCACCAACCCCAATGGCGGAAACGCGACACCGATCACGGCCATGACGACCCAGCCGATGAGCTTGAAAATATTTGTCTGCTGACCATCAGCCTGCTTGCCGGTAGCCGCCGGCGCAGCAGGAGAAAACACATCTCCTGCCCTGTCGGCCTGCGCGCTGCCGCCTTGGCGCCTGGACTCCAATTGGCGAATGCGCTCAAGCAAGGCGTCTGCAGCATTCGACGCCGAGGTTTTGTGCGTCGCAGCAGAGGAAGCGGCAGATACGGAAGCCTTCGCCTGGCGCTTCGAGGCCTTGGCAGAGGTGCTCGTCGACGTCATGACCATCTGCGAAGCTGTCTGGTGCGCATGGCCCAGCGACTGCCGCGCCAACAGTCTTTCCACATAGCGGACAAAATCGCCGCCCGGCGGAGTCTGATAAATGCTGTCCGTTGCAAAATCATGCTTGGCCATGGATGGCACACCTCTCCTGCCTGTCTGGAACACCGAGCACCGCTACAGCTTTTCTGCGCTGCAATGGCTCAGTGATTGATAGTTTCAAAGTCGACCATAGTATGCATCGATATGCATGGCAGCACGCCTCTGGCGTGCAAGAACAGCATCCATGCTGACGGTACTGACGACCCATGGCGCGTACAGCGCATGGGCTTGCTTTCTGTCACAATGGCCCCAACTTTGAACACGGCGGTCGCTGAACCTCCACGACATTTGAAATTTAACAAGGAACCTGCCATGTCGGACTCCCTGATCAAGCATACCAACGAAGCCAATTTTGAAGCAGATGTACTGCAGCCGAACACCAATGTTCTGGTGGATTTCTGGGCCGAATGGTGCGGCCCCTGCAAGATGATTGCTCCAGTGCTCGAAGAGGTATCGGTCAGCTACAAGGAAAAACTGCAGATCGCCAAGGTAAATGTGGACGAAAACCGCACCATCTCCGCCAAGTTCGGCATTCGTGGTATTCCTACGCTGATGCTGTTCAAGAATGGCCAACTGGCAGCCACCAAGGTGGGCGCGCTCAACAAATCCCAGCTGACGGCGTTCTTGGACGAGCAACTCGCCTGATATTGCGCCCTCGGATGCACCCGAGAGGCACCATGCCTCAAAAAACCAAAGCGCGGCCTGCAAGCCGCGCTTTTTTACGAAATCGGGCACAAACGCTGACCTCTTGAGGGGCAAGATCAGCACTTTTCACCCCAAAGATACATATAGTTGATCATTTAAAAGGGGTGTTTTCCTACACCCTGTTTATAATACGGGTCCAGATCATCGATCTCCCTTTCTAAGAATAGATCACATCTGATCTCCGGCTTGGCGGTTTCCCGCTTGTTGCACCGGCTCTGCATTCCCCCTCCATCTAACAGTTACTCCGTTCTGGAGTCCATTCATGCACTTAAATGAGCTCAAGGCACTGCATGTGTCTGAAGTCCTCAAGCTGGCAGACGAGCTTGAGATTGAAAATACCGGCCGCATGCGCAAACAGGAATTGATGTTTGCGATTATCAAAAAGCGGGCCAAGGCCGGTGAACAGGTGTTTGCCGACGGCGTTCTGGAAATCCTGCCCGATGGATTCGGCTTTTTGCGCAGCCTCGACACGAGCTTCACTGCCAGCACCGACGATATCTACATCTCCCCCAGCCAGGTCCGTCGCTTCAACCTGCACACGGGTGACATGATTGAAGGTGAAGTACGCACGCCCAAGGATGGCGAACGCTACTTTGCACTGACCAAGCTCGACAAGGTCAACGGCCTGCCCCCCGAGCAGAACAAGCACAAGATGATGTTCGAGAACCTGACGCCCCTGTTCCCCAAGGAACAGATGCGCCTGGAGCGCGACATCAAGGCCGAGGAAAACATCACCGGCCGCCTGATCGACATCATCGCCCCCATTGGCCGTGGCCAGCGCGCGCTGATCGTTGCCCCGCCCAAGAGCGGCAAGACGATGATGATGCAAAGCATCGCCCACGCCATCACCGCCAACTATCCGGATGTGCACATGATGGTGCTGCTGGTGGACGAGCGTCCGGAAGAAGTGACCGAGATGCAGCGCTCGGTCAAGGGCGAAATCATCGCATCCACCTTCGATGAGCCTGCGGCCCGTCACGTACACGTGGCCGAAATGGTGATCGAACGCGCCAAGCGCCTGGTGGAAATGGGCAAGGACGTCGTCATCCTGCTCGACTCCATCACGCGTCTGGCCCGCGCCTACAACAACGTCGTGCCTTCGTCGGGCAAGGTGCTGTCGGGTGGTGTGGACTCCAACGCACTGCAGCGCCCCAAGCGCTTCTTCGGTGCCGCGCGCAATGTGGAAGAAGGCGGCTCGCTCACCATCATCGCCACCGCGCTGGTCGACACCGGCAGCCGCATGGACGAAGTGATCTTTGAAGAATTCAAGGGCACTGGCAACAGCGAACTGCACCTGAACCGCCGCCTCTACGAAAAGCGCGTGTTCCCGGCCATTGAGCTCAATAAGAGTGGCACACGCCGCGAAGAGTTGCTGCTGTCGCCGGAAATCCTGCAAAAGACCCGCATCCTGCGCCAGTTCATGTACAACATGGACGAAATCGAATCCATGGAAATGGTCATCAAGAGCATGAAGGCCACGAAGAACAACACCGAATTCTTCGACATGATGCGCCGGGGCGGCTAAACAGCACACCGATTTGCCACACACCCTTCGTTTATGCAATAATGGAGGGCTTTTATTGCGGAAAGTACGCTCAGCTTATTGCGGTACAGAGGTTGTATCCGGCTTGGCACGGCTCCCGCACTTGACCAAAGGAAAGATCATGAAAGAAGGCATTCACCCAGAGTACCGCGAAGTATTGTTCGTGGACCTGTCCAACGGTTTCAAGTTCGTGACCCGTTCGTGTGTGAACACCAAGGAAAACGAAACCTTCGAAGGCAAGGAATATCCTCTGTTCAAGCTGGATACCTCGTCGGAGTCGCACCCCTTCTACACCGGCACCCAAAAGTCGGTGGACAACATGGGCGGCCGCGTGGAGAAGTTCCGCAACCGTTTCGGCAAGAAGTAATTTGCGGTTTGCCTCTGCTGTGGCCTTCGGGGCCACGGTTTTCTGGCAAAGCAAAGGCAGTGCGGATGACGTACTGCCTTTTTTGTTTGCAGGTCGCATACCTGGAATCTTTCTGAGGCAACCGCAAACCTCCTAGATTTCGCTCGCGCGCTCTGCTATCTTTGCTTGTTTGCTCCATTCGGTCTCTTACGGTGAATTTTCCAACCCCAGCGATTGTTCCTCAGGCTGCCGTGCGCCCCCTCCCCAGGGCGCTGCTGCTGTTGCTGTGCCTGGCATACGTCGTGCCAGGCTTTTTTGGCCGGGCACCCTGGAAAGCGCTGGATATCACCACCTACGGTTACTCGCTGGAGCTGGCACAAGGCAAGACATCCTGGCTGGCACCTTCCATCCTGGGCCTGAATCCGGACGCCGAGGGCCTGCTGCCCTATTGGCTGGGCGCCTGGGCCATCCAGGCCTTTGGCAGCATGATCCCCGCAGACATGGCAAGCCGCCTGCCCTTTGCAGCCCTGCTGTGGCTGGCCTTGATGGCGACCTGGTATGCCGTGTACTACCTGGCCCGCAGCCCAGGTGCCGGCCCCGTGGCCTTTGCGTTCGGTGGTGAGGCGTCGGAGATCGACTATGCGCGCGCCATGGCTGATGGCGGCCTGCTGGCCCTCATTGCATGCCTGGGCCTGGCGCAGCCATCCCATGAAGCCAGCAGCTATGTGGTGCAGCTCACAGGTGTCTGCTTTGTCTTTTTTGCTGCAGCCTGCATCCCCAACCGGTTTGCACTTCCCCTCACTGTAGGAGGAATCGGGCTTCTGATCCTGGCGCTCAGTGGCGCCCCCACCTACAGCGTATTGATGGGCCTGGGCGCTGCCCTGATCCTTGCACTCACCCCCGTCAATACCGCACAGCGCAACAAGAGCCTGCAGGCCTCCATTGCTTTCGCGGTGATGAGCGTGCTGGCCTTGCTGCTGGCAGTCTATCTGCACCAATGGCAGTGGCGCATTCTGCCTGCGCAGGAATTCCGCCAGTTCCAGTCCCTGCTGGAGTTGCTGGTCTGGTTTGTATGGCCTGCATGGCCCCTGGCGCTGTGGTCGCTGTGGATCTGGCGCCGCCAGATTGCAGACTGGCGCTTTGTGCATCGCCACCTGTGGCTGCCGATACTGCTGGGTGCTTTGGCCCTGATCAATACCGTCACCACCAATCCAGGTGACCGCGCACTGCTGTTGGGTCTGCCCGCATTTGCTGCCTTGGCGGCGTTTGCACTGCCTACATTCCGCCGCGCGATGGCTGCATTGATTGACTGGTTCACCTTGCTCTTCTTCAGTGCCGCAGCCATCACCATCTGGGTCATCTGGCTGGCCGTCTACACCGGTGTACCGGCCAAGCCAGCCGCCAATGTGGCCCGTATTGCGCCAGGCTTCGTAGCCAATTTCTCGCTGCCGCTTTTCCTCGTGGCCTTGCTGGCCAGCCTGGCGTGGTGTGGCCTGGTGTTCTGGCGCGCCAGGCGCAACCGCCCGGAGATCTGGCGCAGCCTGGTGCTGCCCGCAGGCGGCACGGTGCTCAGTTGGATACTGCTGATGAGCATCTGGCTGCCCATGCTGGACTATGGCCGCAGCTACACGGCGCAGGTCGAGGCATTGGCCAAGGTACTACCCACTCCGTCGCAGGCCGGCTGCGTCGCCATCGGAAACCTGGGCCGTGCTCAGATCGTTGCACTGCAAGCACAAGGCGGCTGGCAACTGACTCCAATGCACACGGATACCGCCAATACCTGCCGCTGGCTGGCGCTGCCCATCGAAGGGGCCAGATCCGCACACAGCCATGGCATCGATGAAGACTGGGAGCCATACGCGGTCGTTCCGCGCCCCACGGACAAAAACGCTGAAATTGTTATTTACCAGCGCAAGCAGGATTAGGAGCAGCCATGCTAAGCGCTGTGCGCCGCGTGTTTTCACGCCGCGATTTCGATGTGGTTGCCAAACACGCAGCAACGGTATTTGTAGGGCAGATTGCGGTGATGGGTTTCGGCGTGGTCGATACCATCGTTGCAGGCCGCCATGCCGAAACGTCATTGGCCGCACTATCCGTGGGCTCCGCCATTTTCGTGACGGTCTATGTCTCGCTGATGGGACTGCTGCAGGCGCTGCTGCCCATCTGGTCCGAGATGCATGGCGCCCGCAGGCACGCAGACATCGGGCCATCGCTGCGGCAGTCGCTCTACATCTGCATGGCAGCAAGCGCCGCTGGCATGGCTGTGCTGTTCCATCCCGCGCCGATACTGCGCTGGACTGAAGTACCAGCAGATCTGCAGCCCCTGGTGGAAAGCTATCTCGCCATTGTGGGATGGAGTCTGCCCGCAGCCCTGCTGTTCCGGGTCTTCAGCACGGTGAGCCAGGCACTGGGCAGGCCGCAATTGGTCACCTGGCTCCAGGCTGTGTCGCTGCTCGTCAAGTTGTCGCTGTCCATCTGGTTCACCTTTGGCGGCCTGGGGCTGGCCCCCATGGGCGTGATCGGATGCGCCTGGGCCACCTTTGCCGTCAATTTCTTCCTGTGCGGTGTGGGATGGATGCTGCTGCGCACGCAATCCTTGTACGCCCCTGCACAAATCTGGCGCAAGCTGGAGCGGCCTCACGGCCCCACATTGCTCCAGTTCACGCAGCTTGGTGTACCTGCCAGCCTGTCGATCCTGGTAGAAATCACCTCGTTCACCCTGATGGCCCTGTATGTTGCACGCATGGGCACGGCAGCCTCCGGTGCACACCAGATTGCCGCCAACGTGACGGCCTTGATGTACATGGTGCCCCTGTCGCTGGCCATTGCCACCAGCGCGCGCGCCAGTTACTGGCGTGGCGCTGGTGACGAACTCCGTGCGCGCCATGTCGTGTTCATGGGGCTGCTCTCGGCCATGCTGCTGGCCACTGTCTTGTCTTGCGTGGTGCTGATCGGCAGATCCTGGATCGTACCGGTCTATACCCACACCCCGGAGGTGGCAGCCATTGCCGTGGGCCTGTTGGCCTGGGTCAGCCTCTACCACCTGGCAGATGCCACGCAGACCGTATCCATCTTTGTGCTGCGCAGCTACCGCATCACCTTTGCTCCATTGCTGGTGTACTGTGGCCTGTTGTGGGGCATGGGTCTGTGGGGCGGCTTTCAGCTGGCCTACAAGGGGCTGGGCAGCATGGACGCCCTGCGCTCACCCATTGCATTCTGGATGTGCGCCGCAGGCGCTCTGGTGCTGGCCGCCGCCTGCTTTGTAGCCCTGCTGCAGCAGGTTACCCGCAAGGCCGTGCAGCGCAGCATGGTCTGACCTGCATCGCAAGCACCGGCTCGCGCTATACCAGCGCCTCCGTATCTGCGTTTCGCATCCGTGACGCCGGAAATACCACCACGAATTCCGACCCCTTGCCCAGGGTGCTGCGGATCTGCAGTTGCGCACCATGCCGCTGCAGGACGTGCTTGACAATCGCCAACCCCAGCCCGGTGCCACCAGTGTCGCGCGAGCGGCTGCGATCCAGGCGATAAAAGCGCTCGGTCAGGCGAGGAATATGTTCCGGCGCAATGCCCGGGCCCGTGTCCACCACGCTGAAGCGGCCCGTACCGTCTGTCTGGCGCACAAACTGCACCGTGATGTCTCCGCCTGCGGGTGTGTAGCGTACCGCGTTGTTGACCAGGTTGGACAGAGCACTTTGCAGTTCGTTGCCTGCGCCCGCCACCTCCAGCCCAGCTTCATCAAGCGACTGCATCTGCGGAAAATTCAGACGCAGAGGCTTGTCACCATCCTTGGCGATCATGCGTGCGAGGCCATGCGCATCCTCCTCGCAGCGGCGCATCAGGCTGCGCACCCCCACCCATTCGTTCAAGCTGGGCGGAGGATTACCCTCCAGGCGCGAGAGGGTCAGCAAATCCGCCACCAGGCTTTGCATGCGCTGCGCCTGGTTGGACATCAGGGCCAGGTACTGCGTGCGTTCCTCGCTGCTGAGAGGCAGGGTCTGCAGGGTTTCGATAAAGCCTGTCAGCACCGTCAGCGGCGTGCGGATCTCGTGCGATACATTGGCAACGAAATCGCGCCGCATGGCGTCGGCCAGTTCGATCGATGTCACGTCGCGCGAGAGCAGCAGCTTGCGGTTCCCTTCGTACGGGAACATCTGCACGGACAGTTTCAGCGGGCTGGTGGCGCGCACCACCGGGCTCATCAGCACCACATCCCTGCTGAAATCATTGGCGGCAAAATAGCCTGCGAATTCCGGAGCGCGCACCAGATTGGAGATGAGCTGCATGTGGTCGCGCTGCAAATCAAAGCCGAAATGCTCGCAGGCAGTCTGGTTGCACCATTCGATATGGCCTTGTGCATCCAGAAGCACCACACCGTTGGGGGATGCCTGCAGCGCGGTCAGCACCTGCTGCAATTGCGCCACCGCCTGCTGCGCCTGCTTCTCATGCTGACGCAGCAGCCGGCGCGCCCGGTCCACAGCCTCTCCCCACACGCCATACAGCTGCGGAGGACGCTGCAGGTCACCTTGCTTGAGCCAGGAAACCACCTTGTTGCCGCGCCAGAGGTCTGCAACAAACCAGCACCAGGCCCCCACCAGGGTGGCAACGAGTGCACCGGGCATCTGCCCCAGCCACCAGCCCAGCGAAGCGCCGACGATCTGGAACAACAGAAAACTGACAATGCGAAACAGCATGCAGACCTAACTCAAAAAAGAAAAGCTGCGACAAGCGCAGCATACGAGAATTGGCAAGCCCGCGCATCAAGCGCGTTGCAGGGCCTGCGGTTGTGCAGTGATGCGATAGCCCGCGCCCCGCACCGTCTCCACCATCACGTTCGCAACGCCCAGTGCTTCGCGCAGACGCTTCACATGCACATCCACGGTGCGCTCCTCAATGAAGACGTGGTCACCCCACACCTTGTCGAGCAACTGCGAGCGCGAATGCACGCGCTCGGCATGCTTCATCAAATAATGCAGCAGCTTGAACTCCGTCGGCCCCAGCTTGAGCAGCTCGCCCTGGAAGGTGACACGGTGCGTTGCCGCATCCAGCACCAACTCTCCGATCGTCACACTATCGTTGACCTGCTCGGGAATGCGGCGGCGCAGCACCGCACGGATGCGTGCCAGCAGCTCCTGCGTGGAAAATGGCTTGGTGATGTAGTCATCCGCACCGGCATCGAGGCCCGCGATCTTGTCAGGCTCATCGCCACGGGCGGTCAGCATGATGATCGGGATGCCTTTGACACGGGCATCGGCGCGCCATTTGCGTGCCAGCGACAGGCCGCTTTGGCCCGGCAGCATCCAGTCCAGCAAAATCACGTCCGGCAGCACGGCATCCAGCTCACGCTGGGCGGCGTCGCCATCTTCCGCCCAGATCGGCAGGCAGCCGTTGTGCCGCAGGTTCACCGCGATCAGCTCGGCAATGGCCGGCTCGTCTTCGACAATGAGTACGCGTGGCAGTTTTTTCATACGTCAAACTCTACAAAACACTGGATTCGATTTCGTCCATCGTGGTGTGGCGCACATCGATCCCCTTGACCAGGTAGATGATGAGCTCTGCCACGTTCTTGGAGTGATCGCCGATGCGTTCAATGGCCTTGGCCAGGAACAGCAGGTCCAGACTGGGAGAGATCTTGCGGGGATCTTCCATCATGTAAGTGATGAGTTTGCGGACAAAACCATCAAACTCGGCATCAATCAGATCGTCTTCCTTGAGGATCGAGACGGCGGCAGCGGTATCGAGGCGCGCAAACGCATCGAGCGTCTTGCGCAGCAGGCCCGAGGCAAGATCGGCCGCCACACGCAAATCGGTCGTGGGCAGGGAGCGCGCGGCGCCGCTTTCGATGATGGAGCCCACCATGCGCGCCATCTTGTGGGCCTCGTCGCCCATGCGCTCCAGGTTGGCAGTCGCCTTGGAAAACGCGATCAGCAGGCGCAGGTCGCGTGCCGTTGGCTGGCGCCGGGCGATGATGGTCGACAGTTCATAGTCGATGTCGACTTCCAGCTGGTTCACGCGCTTTTCCGCCTCGTCAACACGTTGCACGGCCTCCATGCTGAATTGCGAGAGCGCATAGATCGCCTGCTGAATCTGCGATTCCACAAGCCCGCCCAACTCCATCACGCGGGAGGAGATGTTGTTGAGTTCGCTGTCAAATTGTGAGGATAGGTGTTTTTCAGTCATGCGACTCTTTCCAATTCTGGCGAATTAGCCGAAACGGCCCGTGATGTAATCTTCGGTTTCTTTGCGCTGGGGCTTGAAGAACATTTGCTCGGTGGCGCCAAACTCCATCAGGCTGCCCAGGTACATGTAAGCAGTGAAGTCGCTGCAGCGCGCAGCCTGCTGCATGTTGTGGGTCACGATGACCACGGTGTACTCGTCCTTGAGTTCGGCAATCAGCTCTTCCACCTTGGCGGTCGAGATAGGGTCCAGCGCCGAGCAGGGCTCGTCGAGCAACAGCACCTCAGGCTTGATGGCGATACCGCGGGCAATGCACAGACGTTGCTGCTGACCGCCCGACAGGCCGGAGCCGCTCTGGCCCAGCTTATCCTTGACCTCGGACCACAGCGCGGCCTTACGCAGCGCCCATTCCACACGCTCTTCCATGTCACTCTTGCTCAGATCCTCGAACAGCTTCACCCCGAAAGCAATGTTGTCGTAGATCGACATTGGAAATGGCGTGGGCTTCTGAAACACCATGCCGACCTTGGCGCGGATCAGGGCCACATCCTGCTTGCTGGTGAGCAGGTTCTCGCCGTCCAGCACGATCTGGCCTTCCGCACGCTGCTCGGGATAGAGTTCATACATGCGGTTGAAGGTACGCAGCAGGGTCGATTTGCCGCAGCCAGAGGGGCCGATGAAGGCAGTCACCTTCTTTTCCGGAATCTCCAGATTGATGTTCTTGAGAGCGTGGAACTTGCCGTAGTAGAAGTTCAGGTCGCGCACCGAAATCTTGGAGTTCAGTGCACTGGCATTGGCTGCATTGGTTTTCGTCAGCATGATGTTCATCCATCCGTGTTTATTTTTGACGTGCGAAGGTGCGCGCCAGAATGTTCAGGCCGAGCACGGCGAGCGTGATCAGGAAGACGCCGGCCCAGGCCAGTTGCTGCCAGTTTTCATAGGGGCTCATGGCGAACTTGAAGATGGTCACCGGCAGGCTCGCCATCGGCTTGGACAGATCGGTATTCCAGAACTGGTTGTTCAGCGCAGTAAAGAGGAGCGGAGCGGTTTCGCCAGCGATACGCGCCACGGCCAACAGCACACCGGTGATCACACCGGCACGGGCAGCTCGCAGGGTCACCATGCTGATCACCTTCCACTTGGGTGTGCCCAGGGCATAGGCCGCTTCACGCAGGCTGGATGACACCAGCACCAGCATGTTCTCGGTCGTGCGAATCACCACAGGAATCACGATCAGCGCCAGCGCCATCACACCGGCGTAACCGGAGAAGCTCTTGAGCTTGATCACGATCACAGTGTAGACAAACAAGCCGATCACGATGGATGGCGCAGACAGCAGGATGTCATTGACAAAACGGGTGACCGAAGCGAGCCAGCCAGTCTTGTTGTATTCGGCCAGGTACACACCGGCCATCACGCCGATGGGCGTGCCCACACAGGTCGCCATGAACACCATCACCAGCGATCCCCAGATCGCGTTGGCAATACCGCCCGGCTCATTGGGTGCAGGCGTCATTTCGGTCAGCAGGGCTACGCTCAGGCCACCAATGCCCAGGCGCAGGGTCTCCCACAGAATCCAGACCAGCCAGAACACACCAAAGGCCATGGCCGCCAGCGACAGACCGATCGCGATCTTGTTGATGCGATTGCGGCCACGGTATTTGGCTGCGCGGATGGTTGCAAGATCCGAAGCCTTGATCAAACGTTCTCCCGTGGTCATGCGCGGGCTCCTTCATTCTTTTGCAGGCGGCTGAGCAGCAGCTTGGAGCAGGCCAGCACGATGAACGTGATGAAGAACAGCGCCAGACCCAGGTAGATCAGCGATGCCTGGTGCAGGCCTTCGCCCGCTTCCGCAAATTCATTGGCCAGGGCCGAAGTAATGCTGTTGGCCGCCTCAAACAGCGACAGAGAATTGAGTTGGTTCATATTGCCGATCACAAAGGTGACGGCCATGGTCTCGCCCAGTGCGCGGCCCAGTCCCAGCATCACGCCGCCGAACACGCCGGTCTTGGTGTAGGGCAATACGACCTTCCACATCACTTCCCAGGTGGTTGAACCCAGGCCGTAAGCCGATTCCTTGAGCAGCGCAGGGGTAACTTCGAATACATCGCGCATCACCGAGGCGATGAAAGGGATCACCATGATCGCCAGAATGACACCGGCGGAAAAAATGCCGATGCCCACAGGAGGGCCGGACACCAGGCCTTCCAGCACTGGAATGCCCTTGAACAGGGTTTGCAGAGGCTGCTGCACATAGGTGGCCAGCAGCGGGCCGAACACCATCAGGCCCCACATGCCATACACGATGGAGGGCACGGCGGCCAGCAATTCAATGGCCGTACCCAGTGGCCGCTTGAGCCAGACCGGCGACAGCTCCGTCAGAAACAGGGCGATGCCAAAGCTCACGGGCACCGCAATCAGCAAGGCAATGGCCGATGTGGCCAAGGTGCCGTAGATCATCACCAGGCCACCGTACTGGTTCTGCACTGGATCCCATTCGCTGCGGAAGAAGAAGCCGATTCCATACTCACGGATAGCGGGCCAGGCACCCACGACCAGGGAGCCCATGATCGCCAGCAGCAAAGCCAGGGTCAGCACTGCCGCGCCGCGCGCCAGCAATGCGAACAGGCCGTCGGCGACAGAGTTGGAAAGCCAGGGCTTTCGCGAAGGAGGCTGGCTGGACTGCATGTCTGCTTTATCCCCCGCGACCGCGCTGTTTTGTACTGGAAAAGATGTCGACACTTGTGAATTCCATGGAAGGTGGAAAAGGCCGCTACCCGAGCGGCCTGTGGTATTTGCGACTTACTTGGCTACAACAGCCTTGCCGCCGCTGTCCTTGATGTTGTTCCAGGACTTGTAGATGATGTCCTTCACGCTCGCAGGCATCGGCACATAGTCCAGGCCATCTGCCGTCTGGTCACCCGACTTGTAGGCCCATTCAAAGAACTTCAGCGAAGTGGCAGCCTGCGCTGGCTTGTCCTGGGTCTTGTGCATCAGGATGAAGGTGGCGCTGGTGATGGGCCACGAATCCTTGCCTGGCTGGTTGGTCAGAATCTGGTAGAAGCTCTTGGTCCAGTCGGCACCGGCGGCGGCGGCCTTGAAGCTGGTGTCATCGGGGCTGACAAAGTTGCCTTCTGAATTCTTCAGTTGGGCAAAGGTCATCTTGTTCTGCTTGACGTAGGCGTACTCCACATAGCCGATGGAGTTGGGCAGGCGGCCCACATACGCTGCAACACCTTCGTTGCCCTTGCCGCCGGCACCCGTAGGCCAGTTCACGGCAGCGCCTTCACCAACCTTGTCCTTCCACTCGGTGTTGACCTTGGAGAGGTAGTTGGTGAAGCCGAAGGTCGTGCCCGAACCGTCAGCACGGCGCACCGGGGCAATGGCAGCGTCAGGCAGTGCCACGCCAGGATTCAGGGCGGTGATGGCAGGGTCGTTCCACTTGGTGATCTTGCCCAGGTAGATATCGCCCAGCACTTGGCCCGACAGCTTCAGTTGGCCCGGATTGATGCCCTTGATGTTGACCACGGGCACAATGCCACCGATCACGGTGGGGAACTGCACCAGGCCCTTCTGGTTCAACTCATCGTCCTTCAATGGCATGTCGGAAGCACCGAAGTCCACCGTCTTGGCATCGATCTGCTTGATACCAGCGCTGGAGCCCACGGACTGGTAGTTGATCTTGACGCCAGTTGCCTTGTTGTAATCGGCTGCCCACTTGGAATACAGCGGAGCGGGGAAGCTTGCGCCCGCGCCAGTGGCTTCTTCCGCCTGAACCTGGGCAAATGCACCCGCAGCAGCCAAACCAGCAACCAGCACTCGAATCGCGGACAGTTTCATGAAAACTCCTGTTGGTAATGAAACGCAATGGAGTGGACTGTAAAAAACCTTTATGACATTGATATGACATATTCCGTCATATTCCCCATGGAAATCAATCGATGCCCCTGAGCAACAAAGAGGCAATTGTCATATTTCAGTCATGCAAAAGACTTAATTTCAAAGCTTTGTCAGCATAGGGAATGGCTTTGCGATGGACTACGGTCGCGGTGCTATGCTCCCTGCCCTGGAGTGCTTTTGCTGGATCGCACATCTGGCGGACATGGTGTACTGGTGAGGCCCGCCACGCCGATTTCCTTGCAATTTGTAAAGCGCACTCCTATTTTTGCAGACTTGATTGATGACGACACCTATGCTCGATGGAACCCTGCTTGCCGCCGTGGATCTGGGATCCAACAGTTTTCGCCTGGAGGTTGGGCGCTACGCATCCGGCCATATCGAACGCGTGCAGTATTTCAAGGAGATGGTACGCCAGGGCGCGGGCCTGGACGAGGCGGGCAACCTCTCGGTGGAATCCATGCAGCGCGGCTGGGATTGCCTGGCGCGTTTTGCCGAACGCCTGAAAGGCTTTCCGCCCGCCCAGGTGCGTGCCGTGGCCACCCAGACCCTGCGCGAAGCCAAGAACCGCGACATCTTCATCCAGCAGGCCAACCAGATCCTGGGCTACCCGATCAGCGTGATCTCCGGCCCCGAGGAGGCCCGGTTGATCTACCAGGGCGCCGCCCATTCGCTGCCGCCGTCCGACGAGCGCCGGCTGGTCGTGGACATCGGCGGGCGCTCGACCGAGTTGATCCTGGGCCAGCGCTTTCTGACCGAGCGTGTGGCCTCCTACCCCGTGGGCAGCGTGGCCTGGTCGCTGCGCTATTTTCCCAATGGCGAATTCACCAAGGCCAGCCTGAGAACGGCGCACATTGCTGCGCAGGCCGTCATGGAAGAGGCCGCCCTGCACTTCGCCCCCAACAGTTGGGACATGGCTTACGGCACATCAGGCACAGCCAATGCAATTGCGGATGTGCTGGCGGCTTATGGCGGTGAGCCCGATGTGGTGCGCCGCGAGCAGCTGTACTGGCTGTGTGAACAGTTGCTGGCCGCAGGCAACGCCGCAAACATCAGGCTTGAAGGCCTGAAGGAAGAGCGCCGCGCGGTGATTGGCGGCGGCGTGACCGCGCTCTGCGCCATTTTCGATCTGCTGCAGATCGATGAATTGCGCATTGCCAGCGGAGCACTGCGCCAGGGTTTGCTGCGCGACATGGTGCAGCACGAGGAATATTCCGATATCCGCAACCGCACCATCAGCACCTTGATGGAGCGCTACCAGGTCGATGGCGCGCAAGCGGCCCGCGTTCAACGAACCGCTGCCATGCTGTTTGAACAGGCCAGACGCTACACCGGCGTGACCGACCCAGTGAAACTGAAATCCCCCATGCTGGACTGGGCCAGCCAGTTGCATGAGATGGGCTGCCTCATCTCGCACAACGACTACCACCACCATGGCGCCTATGTGCTGAGCCACAGCGATGTGCCAGGCTTTACCCAAACCGAGCTGTCGCACCTCGCCGCCTTGGTGCTGGCCCAGCGCGGCAAGCTGCGCAAGGTCGAGGGCTTCTTGCAGGACCCCGAGTTTGCACTGGAGCTGTTGTGCCTGCGCCTGGCCACCGTGCTGTGCCACGCCCGCCGCAATCCAGAGCTGGAACAGCTGAATCTGCGCGACAAGCCTGAGAAATGGTCGCTCAAGGCCCTGGCCGGCTGGTCGGAGCAGTTTCCACAATCCGCCTACCTGCTGGGCGAAGAGGTGCTCGCCTGGCAGAAGACCCCGTACGTGTTTCAGTTCAAGCAGGCAGGCAGTATTCTTGCAAAGTGATTGACCATTGCATATAAAAATAGCCGCTGGCGCTCATTCATCAAGCGCAATATGCTATTATTTATATAGCAAACAATGAACCATCGGGATGCAGGTGAATTGCATCAGCCCAGGTCTACCGGTGCCACAGCGCCACGGCCAGAGAACACCCCGGTCAGGTTGCCAATGAACTGATCCACACTGGCCTGCGTCGCCTCGGGCGACCAGCCGGCAACATGGGGCGTGATCAGTATATTGGGCAGGTCGATCAGCGGCTCAGGCCGGTGCGGCTCGCTCTCGTACACATCAATGCCCGCACCTGCAATGCGGCCTTCCTGCAGTGCAGCAGCCAGTGCTTCGGTATCCACTACCGAGCCGCGCGCGATATTGATCAGATAGCCCTGCGGACCCAGCGCCCGCAACACCTCCGCATTGACCAGATGGCGCGTGCCAGCACCGCCCGGTGTCGCGCACACCAGCACATCAGCCCAGGCAGCCAGCGCCAGCACCGAATCAAAGTACGGCTGCTGCACATCGGCCTTGGGCTTTCGGTTGTGGTAGCCCACCGGCATGTCGAAACCCGCAGCGCGTCTGGCGATCTTGAGGCCGATGTGGCCCAGACCGATGATGCCCAGCTTCTTGCCCGATACGCCCGGCGGGTGCGGAATCGTGAAACGATCCACCCCGGCCCTCGCCTGCTGGTCCAGCGAGCGGAAGTTACGCATCGTGGCCAGAATGAGGCCAAAGGTGTGGTCGGCAACGCTGGTGTCGTTGGTGCCCGCCCCGGTGGCCACGACGGCGCCGCGCGCCTTCAAGGCATCCAGCGCCAGCCCTTCGTAGCCCGCGCCCAGGGTGCAGGCCAGGCGCAGGCGTGGCATGCGGGCCACCTCGTCGGCGGTCAAGCCGATGGAGCCGATGGTGAGCACCGCATCCACCTCGGCCCCCTGCTCTGCGACAGCCTGCGCACGTTGCGCCGCCGTGGGCGCGTAGATGACCGTCGCATGCTGGCGAATCTGGTCCAGATGCTGCTCGGCCATGGGATTGAAGACCAGCAGCGTGATCAGGGAATGCGAGGACTGGCTCACCACAACTCCTTCATTGATAGCAAAAGAGCCGCTTGCAACGTATGCAAGCGGCTCTTTTGATTATGAAGGCCTTTTGACGACAGGGTTGTTCCCTGCCACACCATAGCCAGAGCCCCCTGGCAGGGCAGTTGCCGCATGGCGCGGCCATCAACCCAGAAAGTGCTTGCGATAGCGTGCCGGCAGGCGATCGAGCTGCATCAGCATGGGCAGATCGGCAGTGTTGAAATCCGGATCCCAGGCTGGCGCGCCGATCACCTCGGTGCCCACGCGCAGATAGCCCTTGATGAGTGCTGGTGGCTCCACTTCGACCTGGTCATCCAGTTGATCCAGTGGCAGCGGCAGGCGTGGCGTGACCGCGTACTCCGTCGATACCTGCCTCTTGGCCTGCAGCTGGCGCCAGATGCTCGCTGCCGCATCGCCGCTGACGATGCCGTTGTGCCACATCGGAATGCTGGCGCAGCCCATCATGACATCGAGCTTGTTGCGCTGCATGAAGCTGGCCAGAGCCCCCCACAGTGCCATGATGACGCCACCCTGGCGGAAATCGGCATGTACGCAGCTGCGTCCCAGCTCCACCATGCGCGGGCGCAGCGCATCGATGGCAGTGAGATCAAATTCGCCATCGGAGTATGTACGCCCGGCGCGCAGGGCCTGGGCGGGCGTGAGCAGGCGGTAGGTGCCGATCACCTGCTGCGTGCTGCTGTTGCGCACCAGCAGGTGCTCGCAGTAATCGTCAAAACCATCCACATCGTGGCCGGGCGTAGTGGTTTGCAGCTGCGCTCCCATTTCACCGGCAAATACCTGGTGGCGCAGGCGCTGGGCTTCGCGTACTTCGTCCAGATGGCGTGCCCAGGAAACCTCGATATCGGCCAATACCGCTGCAGCGGGCAAGGCAGAGGCATGCTTGGCAGCCGCCGGGCTGGAGACCAGGATGTCGGATGCGCTGGAGAATTCGGGCTTGTTGTGCATGGCAGGGCTCCTCAATCGCTCTGCCGCCCTTTGCTGTACACCAGCCGCTATGCCGCGCCTCGTGCCCACACCGGGCTATCACAGAGCCCCGCCAGTTTCTCGCCGCCGCATGACAGCGCGATGTGCAAACCATGACGCTTGCATGACATGGCACCCATGCAACACCTTCAAAAGAGGGCTGCCTGCACTGGTCTGTACAGGTACAGACCAGGCACTCCGCTCAGGACTGGCGCGCTACTTCCGCCAGCTGTTCGGCGCAGCGGCTCGCCTGGGCAGCATCAAAGGCTTCCACCATCACACGCAGCAGCGGCTCGGTGCCGCTTGCGCGGATCAGCACACGCCCCTGGCCCGCAAAGCGCTCGGTGATGTCGCGCTGCAGATCGGCCAGCTTCTGGTTTCGGCTCCAGTCCTGTCCCGGCTGCAGGCGCACGTTCAGCAGAACCTGCGGGCACAGGTCGACACCCTTGAGCTGCTCGGCAATGCCCTGCTGACGGCTCACACAGGCTTGCAGCACCTGCAGCGCGCTGATGAGGCCGTCGCCCGTGGTGTGCTTGTCCAGCGCCAGCAGGTGGCCCGAGCCTTCACCGCCCAGTATCCAGTTGCGGCGTTGCAGCTCTTCCAGCACATAGCGGTCGCCCACCTTGGCACGCACCAGCTCGATGCCTTGCGCACGCAGGGCCGCCTCCACGGCCAGATTGGTCATCAGGGTGCCGACAACGCCTGCTACCTTTTCGCCACGGTGCAGGCGATCCATCGCCATCAGGTAGAGCAATTCGTCGCCGTTGAACAGGCGGCCATTGGCATCCACCAGTTGCAGTCGGTCGGCGTCGCCATCCAGCGCCACGCCGACGTCCGCATTGTTGGCGCGCACGGCACGCACCAGTGCTTCGGGGTGGGTAGCGCCCACGCCCTGGTTGATATTGAGACCATCGGGGTTGCAACCGATGGTGATCACATCAGCCCCCAGTTCATGAAAGACTTTGGGCGCTATCTGGTAGGCAGCGCCATGCGCCGCATCCACGACCACCCGCATCCCGTGCAGAGACAGCTGGTTGTCGAAGGTGCTCTTGCAAAACTCGATATAGCGGCCTGGGGCATCATCGAGACGGCGCGCCTTGCCCAACTGTGCAGACTCCACCCACACCGGGCTTTCGGCCAGCGCGGCCTCTACCGATTCCTCCCAGGCATCGGGCAGCTTGGTGCCTTCCGCGCTGAAGAACTTGATACCGTTATCCTCGAAAGGATTGTGGCTGGCACTGATGACCACGCCCAGGCTGGCACGCAAGGCCCGCGTGAGGTAAGCCACACCGGGCGTGGGCAATGGCCCAAGCAGCACCACATCAACACCTGCGGAGTTGAAGCCCGATTCCAGCGCACTTTCCAGCATGTAACCCGATATGCGCGTGTCCTTGCCGATCAGCACCGTCGGGCGATCCTCGCCCCGGCGCAGCACACGGCCTACGGCGTGGCCCAGGCGCAGCACGAAATCAGGCGTGATGGGCGATTTACCGACCGTGCCGCGAATTCCATCGGTTCCAAAATACTGGCGTGGCATATTCTTTGTTTCCGTAGCAAGAAAGTAAGCACCCGCCTTGGCAATGGCAGGTTTTGGCGACCATTCAGGCGCTCAGGTGAAGTGTAACGTTTGTGCCACGTTTCCAGTTGAAAGCGAGGCTCCCGCTTGTCATTCGTTAAAGATGCAAGGCCTCGGGCCGCCGCATGGCGCCCAGCACGGCCAGCGCATCGGCAGTTTCGCGCACATCATGCACGCGTACCACGGCCGCCCCATGCTCTGCCGCCAAGAGCGCCGCCGCAATGCTGGCAGGCATGCGCTCGCCCACCTCGCGCCCCGTGACCTTGCCCAGTGAACCTTTGCGCGACCAGCCCGCAAGCAGCGGATACCCGGCCGCAGCCAGCACGGGCTGCTGCTGCAGCAAGGCAAAGTTCTGCTCCACGGTTTTGCCAAACCCGGTGCCAGCATCCCACACAATACGGTCCTTTTGCACACCCAACGCGCATAGTTCAAACGTTTGCCGCTGCAAAAACTGGAGCACTTGCCCTGTCACGTCCTGTGCCGCGTCCATGTGCTGCAGGTGCATGGTCTGCGGATTGGCATGCATGTGCATCAGGCATATGCCGCAACTGGGGTGGGCAGCCACTGCGGCACGGGCTCCCGGCTGTCGCAGTGCCCAGATGTCGTTGATGATGTCGGCTCCGGCATCAAGCACTGCCTGCATCACTTCGGGCTTGTAGGTATCGACCGAAATGGGTACCTGCAATGCCACCGCAGCCTCCACCACCGGCAGCACACGGCGCAGTTCCTCATCCAGCGGCACAGCGGGGCTGCCCGGGCGGGTGGATTCGCCACCGATATCCAGAATGTGCGCTCCATCGGCCAGCAGCTTTTCTGCGTGCGCCATGGCGGCCGCAACGCCCTGGTGGCTGCCTCCGTCCGAGAAGGAATCGGGCGTGACATTGACGATGCCCATGATCCGGGGCTCAGTCAAGTCAATCGCAAAGCGGCTGGTTTGCCAGATTGGCATGGGTGAATCCTTTGCAAAAGAGAAAAGCGCTCCAGGAGCGCTTTTCGGTGTGGTGTTTCGATTCAGCAGAGAATCAGGCAGGCCCCATCAGGCGGCGTTGGGCGCATGGTCGGTCACCACGGAGGTACCGCCACCAGTGCTGCCACCATCGTTGTTGGACGGCGGGTTACGCGGCGTCCAGTCTTTGGGTGGACGCGGCTCCTTGCCAGCCATGATGTCATCGAGTTGCTCGGCATCAATGGTTTCCCAGTCCAGCATGGCCTTGGCCATGGCATGCATCTTGTCGCTGTTGTCCTCGATCAGCTTGCGTGCCAGATGGTACTGCTCGTCGATGATGCGGCGCACTTCGGCGTCGACCTTCTGCATGGTCTCTTCGCTGATGTTGCTGGGCTTGCTCATCGAGCGGCCCAGGAAGGGCTCGCCTTCCTGCTCCGCATATACCATGGGGCCCAATGCATCGGTCATGCCGTAACGCGTCACCATGTCGCGGGCAATCTGGGTTGCGCGCTCGAAGTCATTGGAGGCGCCGGTGGTCATCTGGTTCATGAACACTTCTTCGGCAATGCGGCCACCAAACAGCATGGCGATCTGGTTCAGCATGAACTCCTTGTCATAGGAGTAGCGGTCCTTCTCGGGCAGGCTCATCGTCACGCCCAGCGCACGGCCACGCGGAATGATGGTGACCTTGTGCACCGGATCACACTTGGGCAGCAGCTTGCCGATCAGCGCATGACCTGCTTCGTGGTAGGCCGTGTTGCGACGCTCTTCCTCGGGCATGACCATGGATTTGCGCTCGGGGCCCATGATGATCTTGTCCTTGGCCTTCTCGAAATCCTGCATCTCGACAGTGCGCGCATTGCGGCGTGCGGCCATCAGCGCAGCTTCGTTGCACAGGTTGGCCAGATCGGCGCCGGACATGCCGGGGGTGCCTCGTGCGATCACGCCTGGGTTCACATCCTGGCCAACAGGGATCTTGCGCATGTGCACATTCAGGATCTGTTCACGGCCACGAATATCGGGCAGCGTGACATAGACTTGGCGGTCAAAACGACCCGGGCGCAGCAAGGCTGCATCCAGAATGTCGGGACGGTTGGTGGCTGCCACGACGATTACACCAAGGTTGGTCTCGAAACCATCCATCTCGACCAGCATCTGGTTCAGGGTCTGCTCGCGCTCGTCATTTCCGCCACCCATGCCCGCACCGCGCTGGCGGCCGACCGCATCGATTTCGTCGATGAAGATGATGCAAGGTGCATTCTTCTTGGCGTTTTCGAACATGTCGCGCACGCGGGCCGCGCCCACACCAACGAACATTTCCACGAAATCAGAGCCCGAGATACTGAAGAAAGGCACCTTGGCCTCGCCAGCAATCGACTTGGCCAGCAAGGTCTTGCCCGTGCCGGGAGGACCGACCAGCAGCAGACCACGCGGAATGCGACCACCGAGCTTCTGGAACTTGTTGGGATCCTTCAGGAAGTCCACAACTTCCTTGACTTCTTCCTTGGCCTCGTCGCAACCGGCCACATCGGCAAACGTGACGGTGTTGTTGTTCTCATCGAGCATGCGCGCCTTGGACTTGCCAAAGCTGAAGGCGCCGCCCTTGCCACCGCCCTGCATCTGCCGCATGAAGTACACCCACACCCCGATCAGGAGCAGCATCGGGCCCCAGCTGATCAGCAGGCTCATCAGCAGCGAACCTTCTTCGCGCTCCTTCACGTCGAACTTGACGTTGTTGTTGATCAAGTCGCCAATCAGGCCGCGATCCATGAAGGTGGCGGTGGTCTGCAGTTTGCGGTCGTCACCGGTCGTGGCCAGAATCACCGTTCCAGAAGGACTTTCCTGCAAGGTGGCGGATTTGACGCGACCATTGCGCACGTCCTGCAGGAATTCGGAATACGGCACCTTGGTCGCGCCAGCGCCTGCACGGTTGTCAAATTGCTTGAACACCGTGAAAAGCACCATGGCGATGACCAGCCAAACGGCAATCTTAGAAAACCACTGATTGTTCAAGGGGGCTCCAGTAGTAGGAAATCAGGGCATGACTTGCGCAAATCCGATTCAGCCAGGATATTTGCCCGAGGCAAATATCCTGTGTGCATCCTTGTTTGCATAAGCCTTGCAGGAAAGACACGGGAAACTGTTGTGTCATGTATGCGCTATTTTAGGACTTTCAAGGGCTCAATCCCCTGTTTGCCCCTTGGCTTCAGGGCGGAATCCCGGAAATGGGGCCGTGACTGACAGTGAAAGCCTATTTCTTCAAACGCATGCCAAGCAGATAGGTTTCCGACGATTTGTCGCGCGAAGCCTTGGGCTTGTAGGGTTTGACCACCTCGAAGGTCTGCTTGAACAAATCCACCAGTTGCGAATAGCCGCTGCCGTGGAACAGCTTGACCACCAGCGTACCTTCGGGCTTCATGTGCTTGATGGTGAAATCGACGGCCAACTCGATCAAGTGCGAAATGCGCGCAGCATCCACATTTTCTACCCCGGATAAATTAGGTGCCATATCGGAGATCACCACATCCACCTTGCGCTCGCCCAGAATCTCTTCCAACTGAACAAGCACCTCGTCTTCCCGGAAATCGCCCAGAATGAAGTCCACGCCCTCGATCGGCTCCATCGGCAGCATGTCGAGACCAATGATGGCGCCATTGAGTTCCCCCACCGCCGCGCCATCAGGCGAGAGGCGGCGGCGGACGTACTGGCTCCAGGCGCCCGGAGTCGATCCCAGATCGACCACGACATCACCGGGGCGAATCAGCTTGAAATGTTCGTCGATTTCCTTGAGCTTGTAGACCGCGCGGGCGCGGTAGCCGTCTTTTTGCGCTGCGCGCACATAGGGATCATTGACGTGCTGGTTCAGCCACGCCTTGTTGATCTTCTTGCTTTTAGTACTTAATTTCATGTTTACTCCAAGGAACCCCGATAATACGGGTATGCCCCAAATACAACTCACCCCCGCCCAACGACGCGAACACCGCGCCGAAGCCCACCATCTTGACCCTGTGGTGTTGATTGGCGGCGACGGCCTGACCGAAGCCGTTCAGAAAGAGGTCGATCTGGCCCTCAATGCGCATGGTCTGATCAAGATCCGCGTATTCTCCGACGACCGTGCAGGCCGCGAAGCCATCTATGCAAAGCTGGCCGACGAGCTGAACGCCGCCCCCATCCAGCACATTGGCAAGCTGCTGGTGCTGTGGCGCCCCAAGGCCGCCAAGGAAAAGCAGCACGATGAAGACCGCAAGCCCGGCCCACGCGAAGTCAAAGTGCTCAAGTTCAGCAAGAACAGCTGGCAAAAGCCCGAGGTCAAGCAGATTCGCATCCTCGGCAACCAGCGTCTGACCTCCGGCGGCCAGATCAAGCGTGCCAAGCCCAAACAGAAGTCCGTCAAAAAACAGCAGGGCTGATAGTGTGACCGATCGCCACATCCTTTGCATGAAATGGGGTACCAAATATGGCCCCGAGTACGTCAACCGGCTTTATGCGATGGTCCGTCGCCACCTTCGTGGCGATTTTCGTTTTGTATGCCTGACGGACGACACCCAAGGCATCCGCAGCGAGGTGGAGTGCTTTCCCATCCCCGATCTGAACATCCATCTGGCCCCCGGCCAGCGGGATGGCGCGTGGAAGAAACTCACCACCTTCGAGCGTGACCTCTACGGCCTGCAGGGCCAGGCCCTGTTTCTGGATCTGGATGTGGTGGTTGTGGGCAGTCTGGATGATTTTTTTGCCCTGCCCGGCGAATTCCGCATCATTCACGACTACCCGCGCTTCTGGCGCTTTGGCGAGCGCATTGTCGGCAACTCGTCGGTCTACCGATTCACCCTGGGTGCGCACGCCGATGTGCTGGAACACTTTCGCAGCAATACCGACCAGCTGCGTGCCCAGTACCGCAACGAGCAGGAATATCTGTCGCACTTTCTGCACCAGCAAGGCAAGCTGCAGTACTGGCCCGCACCATGGTGCCCGAGCTTCAAGTACTACTGCATTCCTGCCTGGCCCAGCAATTACTGGAAGGAGCCGGTGCCGCCCTCCGATGCGCGGATCGTCATCTTCCACGGCGAAGTGAATCCGCCCGATGCACTGGAAGGCCGCCGCAACAAGCGCTTTCACCATATTCAACCGGCAAAATGGATCGAGAAGGCCTGGGGTTGAGCAGCAGAACTTGCCAATTCTTCAAAAACCATAGCAGACAGCGCCCATCTTAGAAGCGTTGGATCCGCAAAAGATATTCAGGCCCCCATGAATAGCCGCAATCAGCTCTTGCTGGTTTGTTGGCATTAAAGGCGTCGATACAAAGACAAAAGGCGTTGGTCTCTCGATCAACGCCTTTTTCCATGCCAATGTGCAGCAGATACACGCTTGGCTACGAGCCTCTCATGCGCCTGCTAACGCTGCGCTGCGTCTACCAGCGGGTGACCCTTCATGCGCGTCAATATCGACAGCGGGCTGGCCGCAGGATCGTACTCGCTGCCAGGCGGCAGGAACAGGGTCTGCTCCAGCATGTACTGGCCAGACATCACGGCATGCACCGCCTGGTCCGAAAAGCACACCCAGGTGGAGCCTGCGGCGAAAGGCACGGTTTCCTGCGGTGCATTCTTCTGGTAATCCAGGTCGCCCTTCATTCCATCATGCAATTGCAGCATCAGGTGGTCGTATTCGCTGCGGTAGGACTTGGTGACGTGCAGCAGCTCCAGCGCCTTGGCCTGCCAGGCACTGTAGGGCTTGGCGCGGGGCAAGAATTTCTTTGCCACGTCTTCAAACGGCTCCCCTACCCGCCATACGCGCGGCTGGCCATCGGGGTTCACATTGGTGAACACGCGCAGAATCCGCTCGCCGTAATTGGGGCGTGAGGGAAAGGCATCGACATGCATGCGCTTGTCGTCTGCGCGCCAGGATTGGGCGCGTGTTTCCACCTGAGATGGGCGGTAGCTGGTGGGCGCCATTCGCACCACAGGCATGTACGCCGGAAAAAGCCCGGCAATCAGCGCCGTAGCCTGTTCGCGAAAGCGCGCAACCATGGCGGCGACCGCAGCCTGCGTGGCGGCGTCACCGGCAACGCCTTTGATGGAGCCATCCACGTTCAGGCTGATATTGCGGGTCTTGGGATCGCGCACATCCGGGCGCAGCAGCATCTTTTCCTGATCGGACAGTGCAAAGCGCAGTTGCGGGAAATACAGAACCTTGCCGGCCTCGACGGCCGCCGTCCATTCATCGCAACCGTGGACCTGGCTCCAGTCCGTTGCGTCGATTTTGAGGATTTGAGATTGCATGGCCGCTCCAGTGTACCCCGGCCACCTGCTGCTGTTTTGCCGCAGGTCAAGCCATTCTGTCAGTCGGAGCCGTGCCCCTGCACGCGGCCAGACAGGCGCCACAACACAATGGCAGCACACAGCCATTGCAGTACGTACATGAGCGTGCCCAGGCTGTGCCAGAGCTTGAGGTTCTGGCGCGCCACAATTTTCGGCGAGATGCCGTACTGCACCACCAAGGCCAGCAGCATGCCGGCCAGAACGAAACCGATGGCAGCCCGCGCCCACGGATAAAGCGCATTGGCCTGCTTGTCCTTGGCCATCACCAGAAGCAGCAAGGTGCAGGCGACCGACACCCAGGTCTGCGCCGCAAACAGTTTGGCGGCCATGAAGCCAGCCATCGCAGCCAGTGGCAAGCTGGCAAACAGCATGGGCACCGCCATGAAGCCAATGACCGACAGGCTACCCCACCACAGTGCTGCGGCAAAAATCGGCAGGCGTTCTTTCATGCTGGCAATCATGGGCATGGTCTGCTCTGGCTCAGAGGTAGCGCACGCCCACCACTTCGTAGCGACGCACGCCACCCGGTGCCTGTACTTCTGCGGTGTCGCCCTCTTCCTTGCCGATCAGCGCGCGGGCAATCGGGCTCGATACATTGATCAGGCCCTGTTTCAGGTCCGCCTCATCTTCGCCCACGATCTGATAGGTCACGGGGTCACCACTCTCTTCGTCTTCCAGATCCACGGTCGCGCCAAACACGACCTTGCCGCCGGCATCGAGCTGGCTGGGGTCGATGATCTGCGCGGCCGACAGCTTGGCCTCCACCTCCTGGATACGGCCTTCGATGAAGCCCTGGCGGTCCTTGGCGGCATCGTATTCGGCGTTTTCGCTCAGGTCGCCATGCGAGCGCGCTTCGGCAATCGCAGCGATCACGCCCGGGCGCTCTACGGTCTTGAGGCGCTGCAGCTCTTCCTTGAGCTTTTCTGCTCCGCGCTTGGTAATCGGAATAGTGGCCATTTCGGTCTCCACAAACATGTTCAATGCCAGCATTTGCTGGCATGTGGCATACATACGCCCCGCACGGCGGCGGGTGGTTCAAAAGCAAACCGCCGCGCTGGGAGCGCGGCGGTTGCGAGTCAGTCCCTATTATGCCGATTTTTGTGCTCCGGCACAAAATCGGCGCACAGGCTGGCAGCAGGAATCAGGACTTCAAGCTGGCATGCAGCTCCTGCACGGAATGAACATCAAGGTTGTCCATGTTGCGCAGGCCTTCCACTGCAGCTTCGGCACCAAAAATGGTGGTGAAGGTCGTCACCCGGGCCAGCAAGGCGCTGGTACGGATCGCGCGCGAATCGGCAATTGCGTTGCGGCGCTCTTCCACGGTGTTGATGACCATTGCAATTTCATTGTTCTTGATCATATCTACGATGTGTGGACGGCCTTCAGTAACTTTGTTTACTGTTTGCACCTCTACGCCAGCCTCGGCAATCGCCGCCGCCGTGCCACGGGTGGCACACAGGGTAAAGCCCATGGCAGCCAGTTCCTTGGCAATCTGCACTGCGCGCGCCTTGTCAGCATTCTTGACAGTCAGGAACACCTTGCCCGTGCGCGGCAGCTTGGTGCCTGCACCCAGCTGGCTCTTCACAAAGGCCTCGCCAAAGGTCTTGCCCACGCCCATCACTTCACCGGTGGATTTCATCTCGGGGCCGAGGATGGTGTCCACACCTGGGAATTTGACAAACGGGAACACGGCCTCCTTCACGCTGAAGTAAGGCGGCGTCACTTCCTGGGTGATGCCTTGCTCTTCCAGCGTGTCGCCCACCATGCAGCGCGCAGCCACCTTGGCCAGCTGAATACCCGTGGCCTTGGAGACGAATGGCACCGTACGCGAAGCGCGCGGGTTCACTTCCAGCACATAAATGATGTCCTTGCCGTCGCTCTCCTGAATGGCGAACTGCACATTCATCAGCCCAACCACGTTCAGCCCTTCGGCCATTGCTGCGGTCTGGCGCTTGATTTCGTCGACCGTCGCCTTGGACAGGTAGTACGGTGGCAGCGAACAGGCCGAGTCACCGGAGTGCACGCCGGCCTGCTCGATGTGTTCCATCACGCCGCCGATGAAAACCTTGCCGGTGCGGTCACGCACGCAGTCCACATCGCATTCGATGGCGTTGGAGAGGAAATGGTCCAGCAGCACCGGCGAGTCGTTGCTCACCTTCACAGCTTCGCGCATGTAGCGCTCCAGATCGCGCTCTTCATGCACGATTTCCATCGCACGGCCACCCAGCACATAGCTGGGGCGCACCACCAGCGGGTAACCCAGCTCGCGCGCATGCTCCATGGCCTGCACCTCGGTACGTGCCGTGGCATTGGGCGGCTGGCGCAGGCTCAGCGATTGCAGCAGTTGCTGGAAACGTTCGCGATCTTCGGCCGCGTCGATCATGTCCGGCGAGGTGCCGACGATAGGCACGCCTTCGGCCTCCAGCGCCAGAGCCAGCTTCAGAGGCGTCTGGCCACCGTACTGCACAATCACGCCAGCGGGCTTTTCGACGTCAACGATCTCCAGCACGTCTTCCAGGGTCACTGGCTCGAAGTACAGACGGTCGCTGGTGTCATAGTCGGTCGAGACCGTTTCAGGGTTGCAGTTGACCATGATGGTTTCGTAACCATCTTCGCGCATGGCCAGGGCTGCGTGCACGCAGCAGTAGTCGAACTCGATGCCCTGACCGATACGGTTGGGGCCGCCGCCCAGCACCATGATCTTTTTCTTGTCGCTTGGTTGCGCTTCGCACTCTTCGTCATACGTCGAGTACATGTAGGCGGTGTTGGTGGCGAACTCGGCTGCACAGGTGTCCACGCGCTTGAACACGGGGCGCACGTTCAGGGCCTTGCGCGCTTCGCGCACCGCCTTGTCGGAGGTGTGCAGCAGCTTGGCGAGGCGACGGTCCGAGAAGCCCTTTTGCTTGAGGCCGCGAAGGTCTTGCGCCGTCAGCGACGAAAGCGCCTTGTCGCCCTGCGCTTCGGTGTGCTTGTCAAGCGCCAGCTCCAGCTTGACGATTTCTTCAATCTGCACCAGAAACCACTTGTCGATCTTGGTGATGCTATGCACTTCGTCGAGCGACCAGCCGGCAGCGAAGGCATCGCCCACGTACCAGATGCGGTCGGGGCCGGGCTCTCCCAGTTCCTTTTCCAGAATCTCGCGGTCCTGGGTCTTTTCGTTCATGCCGTCCACGCCCACTTCCAGGCCGCGCAGGGCTTTCTGGAAGGATTCCTGGAAGGTGCGGCCGATGGCCATCACCTCGCCCACGGACTTCATCTGCGTGGTCAGGCGGTTGTCGGCAGCAGGGAACTTCTCGAATGCGAAACGTGGAATCTTGGTGACCACGTAGTCGATGGTGGGCTCGAACGATGCAGGCGTCTTGCCGCCGGTGATGTCGTTCTTCAATTCATCCAGGGTGTAACCCACGGCCAGCTTGGCAGCGATCTTGGCAATCGGGAAGCCCGTGGCCTTGGAGGCCAGCGCCGACGAACGCGACACGCGCGGGTTCATCTCGATGACGATCATGCGGCCGTCCTTCGGATTGACCGAGAACTGCACATTGGAGCCGCCCGTGTCCACGCCAATCTCGCGCAGCACCGCGAGCGAGGCGTTGCGCATGATCTGGTATTCCTTGTCGGTCAGCGTCTGGGCAGGCGCCACGGTGATCGAGTCGCCAGTGTGCACGCCCATGGGGTCGAGGTTCTCGATCGAGCAGACGATGATGCAGTTGTCTGCAGTGTCGCGCACCACTTCCATCTCGTACTCTTTCCAGCCGAGCAGCGATTCCTCGATCAGCAACTCGTTGGTAGGCGAGGCTTCGAGACCGCGCTTGCAGATGGTTTCGAACTCTTCGGGGTTGTAGGCGATGCCGCCACCCGTGCCGCCCAGGGTGAAGCTCGGGCGAATCACAGTGGGGAAACCCACGTTCTTCTGCACTTCCCAGGCCTCTTCCATGCTGTGGGCGATGCCCGAGCGTGCCGAGCCCAGGCCGATCTTGGTCATCGCATCCTTGAACTTTAGGCGGTCTTCGGCCTTGTCGATGGCTTCAGGCTTGGCGCCGATCAGCTCGACCTTGTACTTGTCGAGCACGCCGTTCTTCCACAGATCCAGCGCGCAGTTCAGCGCGGTCTGGCCACCCATCGTGGGCAGGATCGCATCGGGACGCTCCTTGGCGATGATCTTCTCGACCGTCTGCCAGGTGATGGGCTCGATGTAGGTGACGTCGGCGGTGGCCGGGTCGGTCATGATCGTTGCAGGATTGCTGTTGATCAGGATGACTTTGTAGCCCTCTTCGCGCAGTGCCTTGCAGGCCTGGACGCCGGAGTAGTCGAACTCGCAGGCCTGGCCGATGATGATCGGGCCAGCGCCAATGATAAGAATGCTTTTAAGGTCTGTGCGTTTAGACATAGGGCTCGCCTTGCAATCGCGCACGCTGGAACGCTATATTTTGTATAGCAACCAGCGCTTTATTCATACGCGGTCGGTATCTAATTTATTCAAAATGGCTTGCACGCGGGCTTCGGGCAGGTTCTTCTGCATCAACTGCAGCAGACCATCGCCCTGCACCATGGGGCGCAGCACTTCAGCTTCGGCTTCGTAGAACTTGGCATCCCACTCCGCCATCACCTGGTTGAATTCCTCGTCTTCCATGGTCTTGCACTTGGCCACGATGGTGACCAGAGGCAAGGCCTTGTTGTCGAGGAAGGATTTCTTGTAGGGCTTTTGCTGCCAGCGCGCCATGAACCATTCCTTGTGGTCTGGCGACAACGTCATGATGCGCTTGCTGATGGCTTTTTCTAGCGTTGCGACTGGAAAAGAAAACAGTTTCATGGCAGCAAAATCCCTCTCTTATTCAAAATGATCAGGCCCGGCTGATTGCCTTTTTATGCCCGTGTTTACACATTCTTGTGCTTGCGCATGAGGTTCACAAAACGGTCGAACAGGTACGACACATCATGTGGCCCCGGAGATGCTTCTGGGTGACCCTGGAAGCAGAAAGCAGGCTTGTCGGTACGCTCCATGCCCTGCAAGGTGCCATCAAACAAGCTGACATGCGTGGCGCGGGTGTTGGCGGGCAAGCTGGCTACATCGACCGCAAAGCCATGGTTCTGGCTGGTGATGCAGACGCGGCCGCTGTCCAGATCCTTGACCGGATGGTTGGCGCCATGGTGGCTGTTCTGCATCTTGAAGGTCTTGGCACCCACTGCCAGGGCCATGATCTGGTGGCCCAGGCAGATACCGAACGTGGGGACGCCACTGTCCATGATCTCGCGCGCGGCCACGATGGCGTAATCGCAGGGCTCTGGGTCACCGGGGCCGTTGGACAGGAAGACACCGTCGGGCTGGTACTTGAGCACGTCGGCGGCAGAGGTCTGGGCAGGCACCACGGTCACACGGCAGCCGCGCTCGGCCAGCATGCGCAGGATGTTGCTCTTGACGCCGTAATCGTAGGCCACCACATGGAATTCATGGCTCTGCAGCTTGCCGTACCCCGGCGTGCCATCGGCACGGGCCAGTTGCCATTCGGTCTGCGTCCACTCGTAGGCCTCGGCAACACTCACCACCTTGGCCAGATCCAGGCCTTTCATGCTGGGCGCGGCCTTGGCTGCGGCAATGGCTTCGTCAATACGTGCCTGCGATACGGCTTCGCCCTCCGCCAGGCCCATGATGGCGCCATTCTGTGCGCCCTTGTCGCGCAGCAGGCGTGTGAGCTTGCGGGTGTCGATGTTGGCGATGGAAACGGTCTTGGTGCGCTTGAGGTAGGCAGACAGCGTTTCGGTGCTGCGGAAGTTGCTGGCCAGGAGTGGCAGATTCTTGATGATCAAGCCTGCAGCATAGACTTTGTCGGACTCAATATCCTCAGCGTTGATCCCGTAGTTGCCGATGTGCGGATACGTGAGCGTCACGATCTGCTGGCAGTAGCTGGGGTCGGTAAGGATTTCCTGGTAACCGGTCATGGCGGTGTTGAACACCACCTCACCGGTCGTGGTGCCTTGCGCACCAATCGAGTTGCCAATAAAGACCGTGCCGTCTGCGAGCGCCAGGATGGCGGGGGGAAACGCGCCCTGTTGAGACAAAAACACTGGGTTCTCCGGATGGTTACGGGTCGCCCGGAGCCTTCGGCGGATCTTTGATCCGCCAATGAAGACTGTGCTTATGAGAGATTGCTTTGAGTGCAGCCGGGCGACGTGATTACTTGAAAGCCACCCATTGTAGCGTGGAAGCTGCATCCTGAGTCAGCAGAGGTGCCGATTGCAGGGGTTTTCGGGCAAAAATTACACACTCTGCGCAGTTTTTAACCTACACATTGCGTATACATCGTAACTTTAAAACGCAAAGCGCATATCCGATGCTTGATGCATTATTTTGCGCGCGCAGCGGCGCTCGCATGCAGGCAAATGGCTGCGGCAGCACCCACGTTCAGCGATTCCTCACCACCAGGCTGCGTGATGCGGATGTGCTGATGAGCGCCTTGCTGCAGCGCGACAGACACTCCCTGCCCTTCATGGCCCATCACCCAGGTGCATGGCCAAGGCAAGGCAGCCTTGTGCAGCCAATCACCCTGGTGAGAACTGGTGACCAGCAACGGCTGCTGCAGCGCCAACACATCCTCGACGGAAGCGTTTTCCACCAGATGCAGCGCAAAATGCGCCCCCATGCCTGCGCGCAGCACCTTGGCACCCCACAGCGCCGCACTGCCCTTGATGGCAATCACCTGACCAAAGCCGAAGGCCGAAGCACTGCGCAGGATGGAGCCCACATTGCCTGCATCCTGCACCCGGTCGAGCACGACAGCTGCCTTGCCATGCACTGCAGAAACAGCCTCTGCTGGCAAATCCATCAGAAACCCAAAGGGTGCAGGCGATGGCAGCGGCGACAGGCCGGCATACAAGGCGTCTTCGATGACTATGTTTTTAGGAGCAGCTCGCGTATATTCAACGGGCGCTGTCTGCCAGAATTTCTCGGAAAAGACTGCCACGGAGGGCTGCTTGCCGCGTGCCAGTGCCGCACGGCACAAATGATCGCCTTCAATCCAGACCCTGCCCTGCTTGCGATAGGCTGCACCGTCATCCATCAAGCGGCGCAGTTCCTTGACGAGCGCATTGTCGCGGGACTGGATGTAAGTTGCCTGTTTGTCAGTATGCACAGCTCTTCCTTTGACCCGGCAAGCCGGCAGGCTCGCTCAGGCACGTATTCATTTGGCCAGACCGCTGGCACCTTGTTTCATAGCCAATACCTGAGCCACCGGCGCAAAGGTGCGGCGGTGCTCGGGGCATGCACCATAGGCATGCAAGGCAGCCAAGTGCAAAGCTGTGCCATAGCCCTTATGCGCAGCAAAGCCATATTGCGGATGGGCGCGATCAATCTCTTCGCACCAGCGGTCACGATGCACCTTCGCCAGAATGGATGCCGCCGAAATCGCAGGTACCAGTGCATCGCCTTTGACAATGGCCTCTGCTGGAACATCGAGTTGAGGCAGCCGGTTGCCATCCACTAGAACGCACACGGGCTTGAGCCGCAACCCAAGAACCGCGCGTTGCATGGCCAGCATGGTGGCCTGCAGGATGTTGAGGGCATCCACCTCTTCCACCGTGGCCAGAGCAATTGAGCAGCACAAGGCCTTGGCGCGGATTTCGTCGTAGAGCTTTTCGCGCTTGAGTGCCGTCAATTTCTTGGAGTCTGCCAATCCTTCAATCGGTGAGCGCTCGTCCAAAATGACTGCGGCAGCCACCACCGGCCCGGCAAGCGGCCCTCGCCCAGCTTCATCCACCCCCGCAACCAGGCCTGGCGGATGCCATGGCAAAGGAGCCTGGTCAGGCAGCAAGTATTTTCTGGATGGCATCGGTGGCAAGCTTCGGTGTATCCCTGCGCAATTCTAGGTGCAGGTCGTAAAAACGCTGCTCCAGCAAAGCGAGTCGTGACGGATCGCGCACAGGCGCCTCCAGCCACTGCGCAACCGCATCGGCCAGTGCCTGCGGCGTCGCTGCATCTTGCAGCAACTCGGGCACCACGAAATCTTGGCACAGAATATTGGGCAAGCCCACCCAGGGCTGCAATTGCTTGCGCTTCATCAGCCGCCAGCTGATGGGGTGCATGTGGTAGCTGATGACCATCGGGCGCTTGAAAAGCGCCGCTTCCAAGGTGGCAGTGCCGCTGGCAATCAGGGTGCAGTTGCAGGCTTCCAGCGCCAGGTGCGACTGGCCATCAAGAATCTTGATGCGATCCAATATCCCGCACTCAGCAGCCAGTGCATCAATACGCGCACGCAAAGCCGGAACAGCAGGGACCAGGATTGTAAGCGAAGGGCGTGCTCGCAAAAGCATAGCCGCCGCCTGAAAAAACGGCTTGGCGATGTAGCCGACTTCCGATGCCCGGCTGCCTGGCAGCACCGCCAGAACTTCGCCCTCTTCGGCAAGCCCGAGCTTGCGACGGGCCGCACCGCGATCAGGCTCAACCGGAATCACATTGGCCAGCGGGTGCCCCACATAGGTTGCCGCAATACCGTGCTGCGCGAGCAAGGCCGGCTCGAATGGAAAGATGCAGAGCACATGGTCTGCTGCGCGACGGATCTTCTCCACCCGCTCAGGCCGCCAGGCCCAAATGGAAGGGCAGACGAAGTGCACGGTCTTGATGCCATTCGCGCGCAAGCGCTCTTCAACGTCCAGATTGAAGTCGGGTGCGTCGATTCCCATGAACAGCTGTGGCTTCTGGGCCGTCAGGCGCTGCACCAGTTGCTTGCGGATGCGCAGGATTCCCCAGATGCGCCTGATCAATTCGGCGCTATAGCCATGCACGGCAAGGCGCTCGCTCGGCCACCAGGCATCAAAACCATGGGCCACCATTCGCGGACCGCCGATACCAGCGGCATGGAGATCGGGAAAATCGGCCTGCAGACCTTGGAGCACCAGGCTCGCCAACAGGTCACCAGAGGTTTCCCCGGCGACCATGGCCAGAAATGGATGAGACGGAGCTTGCATGGCAGCCTTGCGCTCTAGCGCACAATGCCGCGCGTCGATTGCGCCAAAAAGTCGAGCATCAGTTGCACATCGGCCTGCGCCTCAGGCTCGCAACTGCCATGCAGATTCTGCAAGGCGTCCACGGCGGCCTGCAAGGTCAGGCCGCTGCGGTACAAGACCCGATAGACCTGCTTGATGACGGCCAGGCGCTCGGCACTGAAACCACGGCGGCGCAATCCTTCCAGATTCAGCCCGCGTACAGCCAGCGGATGACCATCCACCATGGTGAAGGGCGGCACATCCTGGCTGATATGGCTGGCAAAGCCCGCCATCACATGAGCGCCGACCTTGCTGAACTGGTGCACACCGGTCAGCCCGCCAATGATGGCCCAGTCTGCCACCTGCACATGGCCTGCCAGCGTTGCATTGTTGGCGAGGATGGTGTTGTTCCCCACCTGGCAATCATGGGCGATATGCACATAGGCCATGATCCAGTTGTCATCGCCGATGCGGGTCACACCCTGGTCCTGCATGGTGCCCGTGTTGAAGGTGCAGAACTCTCGGATGGTATTGCGGTTGCCGATTTCCAGGCGGGTGGGCTCACCCGCATATTTCTTGTCCTGCGGTGCACCGCCCAGGGCTGCATGCGAATGGACCTGGTTCGACTCACCGATAGTGGTGATGCCATCGATCACGCAATGGGCGCCAATGCTGGTGTGGGCGCCGATACGTACCTGCGGGCCGATAACAGCATACGGCCCAACCGTCACCGTAGGGTGAAGCTGGGCCGCAGAGTCAACAATCGCGGTGGGATGAATGGAACTGACAGCCGTCATCGACGGTCATTCCACGTGACGCATGGTGCACATCAGCTCGGCTTCGGCAGCCACTTCACCGTCCACGCTGGCGACGCCCTTGAACTTCCAGATACCGCCGCGTACGCGGTCGATCGTGATTTCCAGCACGAGCTGGTCCCCAGGCACAACCGGCCGCTTGAAACGCGCCGAGTCGATACCGACAAAGTAGTAGATATTGTTCTCGTCAGGAACCTGCCCCATGGCGTCGAACGCCAGCAGGCCTGCAGCCTGTGCCAGGGCTTCGAGGATCAGCACGCCGGGCATGACAGGGCGGCCAGGAAAATGGCCAGTGAAAAACGGCTCGTTGAACGTGACGTTCTTGATCGCCCTGATGCGGGTGTTGCGCTCCAGCTCCTGCACACGATCCACCAGCAAAAATGGGTAGCGGTGGGGCAGTTGCTTGAGAATTCCTTGAATATCCATCATAGTGAACTCGGCTTAGCCGTTTTTCTGTGTTTGCTCCAAGGCCTTGATGCGGTCCCTCAATGCATGGAGATGTTTTAAGGTGGCGGCGTTCTTTTCCCAGCGGCCATTGTCGTCGATAGGGAAGAAACCGGTGTAGTGCCCTGGCTGCTTGATTGAGCGGCTGACCACGGTCGCCGCCGAAATATGCACATTGTCTGCGATTTCGAGGTGACCCAGGATCATTCCAGCCCCTCCGATCGTGCATTGGCGCCCGATCTTGGCGCTTCCTGCAATGCCGACGCAGCCCGCCATGGCCGAATTCTCGCCAATCTCGACGTTATGGCCTATCTGCACCTGGTTGTCGATCTTCACACCGTTCGCAATCACCGTGTCTTGCAACGCACCACGGTCAATGCAGGTGTTGGCGCCGATTTCCACATCGTCACCGATCCGCACGCCACCCAGTTGCTCGATCTTGACCCAGCGCCCCTTGTCGTTGGCAAAGCCAAAGCCATCGCCGCCGATGACTGCGCCGGGCTGCACCAGCACACGGCAGCCAAGCACGCAGCCAGCGCCCACGGTCACTCGTGAGGTCAATACCGTCTCTTCGCCAATCACGGCACCACTGGCCACATGGCACAGCGGCCCAATGGACGCCGTTGGATGCACCTGGGCGCCCTCTTCCACCACAGCAGAGGGATGCACGCCAGCGGGCGCGGGCCTGAGCTGGTGATGCCTGCGCCACAACTGGGTCAGCCGGGCAAAGAACAGGTAGGGATCATCCACCACCAGATAGGCACCAGGGCGCTTGCGCGCCTCTTCTTCCATACGTGGGCCAACTGCCACGCAGCCTGCACGCGATGCCTGCATTTGCAGGTGCAGCTTGGGGTTACTCAGAAAACCGATGTCCTGCGGGCCCGCATCTTCCAGCGAGGCAATGGCATCGATCTGCAGATGTCGGTCACCATTTTCCAGGCGTCCGCCCAGGGCATCAACAATCTGTCCCAGCTGCAAGCTCACACCGCCCCCTGCTTACTTGGCAGCAGGAGCGCCGTTCAAGGCCTTGAGAACCTTTTCGGTGATGTCGTACTTGGGATTGATATAGACCGCCTCTTGCAGCACCACATCATACTTTTCCTGCTCGGCAACCTGCTTGACAACCTTGTTGGCGCGCTCCAGCACGGCAGCCAGCTCTTCGCTCTTGCGGGCGCCCAGGTCTTCCTGGAACTCACGACGCTTGCGCTGGAATTCACGGTCTTGATCCACCAACTGGCGCTGGCGCGTCACGCGCTGGCTCTCGGACATGGTGGGCGCTTCGCGTTCGAACTTCTCACCGGCAGCCTTGAGGGAATTGCCTTGATCAAGCAGTTCTTTTTCGCGCTTGGAGAACTCGGCTTCCAGCTTGGTCTGCGCTGCCTTGGCGGCATTGGCTTCGCGGAAGATGCGGTCCGTGTTCACAAAACCAGCTTTGAACTCTTGGGCCTGTGCTGCAGCGCCAAACGACAGGGCAGCTGCCAACACAACCAACGGAAAGGGACGAGAAAGGGTTTTCATTAGAAGGATGTTCCGATTTGGAATTGCAATTTCTGGATTTTATCGCCGGTAAATTTACGCACCGGTTGAGCATACGCCAATCGCAGCGGCCCCAGTGGGGAAATCCAGCTCAATCCGATACCAGCAGATGCACGCATTTCATTCAGTTTCAGATCTTGTTCATCACCCCAGACGTTGCCGGCGTCCACGAATGCGAACCAACGGAAGGTGCGGTCATTGCCGGTACCAGGCATGGGGCCGATGAACTCTGCGTTCAAGGTGACCTTCTTCGGACCACCCAAGGTGGCGCCCGTCACGTCACGCGGACCCAGCGTATTTTGCTCGAAGCCGCGCACTGAGCCCAGGCCACCGGAGAAGTAGTTCTTGAACACAGGGAACGCCTTGCCGCCCATGCCCTTGCCCCAGCCCACCTCGCCATTGAGCGCAATCGTGTAGCGCTTGTTCAGAGGCAGGTACTGCTGGATCTGGTAATTGGCCTTGAGATAGCGGGCATCACCGAACAGCGACCATTCGGAATTGAGCTTCTGGAAACGTCCCGAGTTTGGCGCCAGAGCGCTGTCACGGCTATCGCGCGACCACCCCACCGTCAGCGGGAAGTTCAGGCTGGTATTGCCATAGCGCATGGCGTAATCCAGGTAGGCAGCGGGCATGTTGGTGCCCAGCTTGATCTTGGTGTGTTCCAGACCGCCACCCACGTATACCGTGTCGGATTCGCTGAAAGGAATACCAAAACGCACGCTGCCACCCGTCGTCACGATCTGGTAATTGCCACCCTGCTCGTCATACGGGCGGTCGGTGCGGTAGTACAGGTCGTAGGTACGCGAGATACCGTCCTTGGTGAAGTACGGATCGGTGGTGCTCACCACCAGGGTTCGGTGGAACTTGCTGGTGTTGACGTCCACGCCCAGGTAATTGCCGGAACCAAACACGTTTTCCTGCTTGATACCGAAGGTGAGCGAGACCTTTTCGGCGCTGGAGTAGCCAGCACCCAACTGCAGCGAGCCGGTCGGCTTTTCCTGCACGGTCATGTTCACGTCCACCTGGTCCGGCGCGCCGGGCACTTCCTGGGTGTCGACCGAGACATCGTTGAAGAAGCCCAGGCGGTCCACGCGGTCACGCGAGAGCTTGATCTTGTCCGAGTCGTACCACGAGGCTTCGTACTGGCGGATTTCGCGGCGTACCACTTCATCACGGGTGCGGTTGTTGCCTGCAATGTTCACACGGCGCACATAGGCACGGCGCGATGGTTCTGCCTTCAGCACCAACTCGACTCGGTTGTTTTCGCGATCGATCTCCGGCACCGCTTCAACGCGTGCAAACGCATAGCCAAAGCTACCAAAGTGGTCGGTGAAACGCTTGGTGGTCTCGGTCACGCGGTCGGCGTTGTAGGGTTCGCCGGGCTTGATGGACACCAGCGATTTGAACTCATCGTCGCGGTCCAGGTAATTGCCTTCCAGCTTGACGCCGGAGACCACAAACTTGGGGCCTTCATGCACCTGCAGGTTGATCGAGATGCGCTCCTTGTCCGGCGAGATCGACACTTCGGTCGAGTCGATGCGGAACTCCAGGTATCCACGCGACAGATAGAACGACTTCAGCGTTTCCAGATCGGCGTTGAACTTGGAGCTGGAATAGCGGTCGCTCTTGGTATACCAGCTGAGCCAGCCACCGGTATCCTGGTCGAACAGATCCGTCAGCGTCGATTCCTTGAAATCGCGGTTACCCGAAATGTGGATTTCCTTGATCTTGGCAGCTTCGCCCTCGGTCACCGTGAATGTCAGGTTGACGCGGTTGCGCTCGATCGGCGTCACCGTGGTCACAACATCCGCGGCGTACATGCTCTTGTTGATGTACTGGCGCTTGAGTTCCTGCTCGGCGCGGTCGGTCAAGGCCTTGTCGTACGGGCGCCCTTCTGTCAGGCCCACATCACGCATGGCTTTTTTCATCGCGTCCTTGTCAAATTCCTTGGTACCCAGGAAATCGACGTTCGCAATCGTGGGACGCTCTTCCACCACGACCACGAGAACGCTGCCGTTGGCTTCCAGGCGCACATCCTTGAAAAGGCCGAGCGCAAACAACGAACGAATGGCTGCCGAGCCTTTTTCGTCGTTGTAGTCATCTCCCACATGCAGGGGCATGGAGGCAAAAATGGTTCCAGGCTCCACACGTTGCAGGCCTTCGACGCGAATATCCTGAATGGTGAATGGGTCCAGCGCCCAAGACAGCTTGGCAATCAGCATCAGCGCAGCCGCGGCAGTGGTCTTGCGAAGAAGCGATGTAGGAATGGAATATGTCATTTGTGATAGCAACAAGAGCCGCCCATTATGCAGTAGAGCCGCGAATTTCAGCCCAATAGCCGAGACAAATCGTTAAAGAACGCAATGCACATCATGAGCAGCAGGACAGCGACACCGCCTTTTTGCAAGCGCTCCAGCCATTGCGCAGTAGGTGGCTTGCCGGTGATGGCTTCCCAAAGATAATACATCAGGTGTCCGCCATCCAGAACGGGCAGCGGCAGCAGGTTCAGCACACCCAGGCTGACACTGATCAATGCCAGAAAGGCAATGTATTGCGTCAAACCGATCTGCGCAGACTTGCCTGCGTATTCGGCAATCGTCAATGGACCGCTGATGTTCTGCAGCGATGCCTGACCGATGACCATCTTGCCCATCATCTTGATGGTGAGCGCAGAAACCTCCCAGGTTTTCTGCACGCCTTTGGCAAAACCTTCCCAAGGCCCGTAGTGCACATTCACCATGGCGACGGGCGCTCCGATGTAAGCGCCCAGGCGGCCAATCCGGGCGCCACCGTCTTCACTCTGAACCAGTTGCACCGGGACATGGATCTGCGCACCATCACGCAAGACCAACCAGTCCTGCAAGGTAGGTACCTGATCCTTACCCGAGGCACGAATCATGCTGCGCAGTTGACCACCATCTCCAACGGCCACCCCATCAATCGCCAGCACCTTGTCGCCCTTGCGCAGTTGCGATTTCTCTGCGGCACTGCCAGGCTCCAGATCGCCCAGCACCGCCTCGGTCCACGGATGGGTCAGGCCAATCTTTTCGAGCAGTTTGGCGTCCGCGTCCGCAGCATCCAGGCGAGACAGAGGCAGCCGGTACTCACGCTGCGCACCACCAGCGCGTGGCGCAACGCCCGACCCCATACCCGGCACAATGCCCAGCACTACATCCTTGCCGTTCAGCGCCGCCTGGGCCACAAACCAACGCAGATCTTCCAGCGAGCGCACAGGCTGCTGCTCTTCACCATCCAGAGCCATCGCCACAACCTTTTCGCCGCCTTGCACGCCCGCCTGCGCCAGCAAGCTGGCAGGAGGTGGTGCACCAACGATGGCAGCTGGCTCACGCCCCCCCATCCAGTTGACACATGCATACAAAACGATGGCCAGCAGCAGGTTAGCCAGAGGCCCTGCGGCAACAATGGCGGCACGCGAGCGCAGCGGCTGCGTGTTGAAAGCGAGGTGACGCTCTTCGGCGGCCACAGGCGCTTCGCGCTCATCCAGCATCCGCACATAGCCACCCAGGGGGATAGCACCAATGACAAATTCGGTATCAGCGCCCTTCTTCTGCCAGCGCAGCAAAGGCTTGCCAAAGCCGATGGAAAAACGCAGCACCTTCACGCCGCAGGCGACTGCCACCCGGTAGTGGCCGTACTCATGCACGGCAATCAGAATGGCCAGTGCAACGACAAATGCAACAACGGTCAACATTGCTCAAGTCCTTGCTGTCAAAGTATAAAAATCATAGCTTGCTGCGCAACCCTTTACTCCATTCCAGGCATAAAACATATTGAAACCTGGAGATATCAAGCGCAAGCTGCTCTCTTTTTTATAGAGACGACTTCAGTCTCGTCGGGCATTCTCGCTCATGCCGCGCAAGCGGTGATGACACCTTCAGCGTAGGAGCGCACTTCAGCATCCAGCGCCAGCAAGCTCTCCACGCAATCGGGCGACTGCGGCTGCATGCCTTCCAGCACCTGCGCGTTGACATGGTAGATCTGGTCGAAACGCATGCGTCCACCCAGAAACGCAGCAACCGCCACTTCATTGGCAGCGTTCAATACGGTAGTCGTGCCCTCTGGAGCCCGCAATGCCTGCCATGACAGGTGCAGCCCCGGGAAACGCTGCGCGTCCGCCTCCTCGAAGGTGAGCGCTGCCAGCTTCGAGAAATCCAGCGGCGCAGCACCGCTTTCCACGCGCTCGGGCCACGCCAGGCCGCAGGCAATGGGCACACGCATGTCAGGCGTACCCAGTTGCGCCAGGATCGACGCGTCATTGAACTGCACCATCGAATGCACGATCTGCTGCGGATGGATCACCACCTTGATCTGCTCGGGCCGCATGTTGAACAGCCAACGCGCCTCGATCACCTCCAGCGCCTTGTTCATCATCGTGGCCGAATCGATGGAAATCTTTCTGCCCATCGAGAAATTGGGGTGGTTGCATGCCTGCTGCGGGGTCACATCCCGCAGGCTGGAAGGCTCACGGGTGCGAAACGGTCCGCCCGATGCGGTGAGAACGATGTGATCCACTCGTTGCGGCCACACGCTGGCGTCTTCTGGCAGGCACTGAAAAATGGCCGAATGCTCGCTGTCGATCGGCAGCAATGTTGCGCCACCCTGGGCCACTGCATCCATGAAAACCTGGCCGCCAACAACCAGAGCCTCCTTGTTGGCCAGCAGCAGCCGTTTGCCCGCCCGGGCAGCAGCCACCGCAGGCCGCAGGCCAGCCGCACCAACAATGGCAGCCATCACGGCATCGACATCGGGATGAGAGGCAATCTGCTCCAGGGCATCGATCCCGTCCAGCACCTCGGTCCGGCAACCTGCCTGGGCCAGACGATCACGAAGATCCCGGGCATGGAACGCGCTGGTCATCACCGCAAAACGCGGCTTGAACTGCAGGCACTGCGCCAGCAGCAAATCCACCTGGGAATGCGCGCTGAGCGCAAACACCTGATAGAGATCCGGATGGCGCGCAACCACATCCAGAGTATTGGTTCCAATCGAGCCCGTCGATCCGAGGACGGTTACTTGCATGGTCATTGCGGAATTCACTTATCCAAAAATTGCAGCAGCATCATTGCCAGCGGCAGCGTAGGCAGCAGAGCATCAATGCGGTCCAGCACACCACCATGGCCAGGCAGCAGATTGCTGCTGTCCTTCATGCCAGCACTGCGCTTGACCAGGGACTCCACCAGATCGCCCGCCACGCTCATTCCAGCCAGAAACACGCAGGCCACCACCATCAGCCAAGGCGAGAATGCCCACAGGCGCGAATACAGGCTTGGTACTGCTGCACCAAAATGGCGATCCGCCACGCACCACAGCCCTGCCAGAACCAGCACGCCAAGCGCTCCGCCCCACACACCCTCCCAGCTTTTACCGGGACTGATGGCCGGAGCCAGCTTGCTCCGGGTAAAGCGCAGCCCAAAAGCACGGCCTGCAAAATAGGCGCCAATATCAGCCACCCACACCAGCGCAAAGACCGACAGGAGGAAGTTGACTCCGATCCACTTGGCCTGCGCCACCGCAAGCCATGCAGCCCACAGGGCCAGCACGCCGACGACAATCCGGACGGAGCGCGCAATATGCGGCCAACCAGCCACCCCCGCCTTGAGCAGATAGGCGGCCATCAGTACCCACACAGCGCCAGCGGCCAGCCACAGCGCAGGCAAAGCAGCCTGCGTCCAGCCCTGTTGCCAGGCAAGCCCGCATAGCGCTAGACAAGCTGCGGCTACTGCATAGCTCGCCCCCCCCCTCAAGCCATTCAAGCGCGCCCACTCCCAGGCTGCAGCCCCCATGACCAGCAGCATCAGGGCGGCAAATGGCAAAGAGCTGCCTGCAAAAATCGCCGGAATCAATACCAGCAAGAGAACGATGGCGGTGATGACGCGTTGCTTGAGCAAATGGCTTCTCCAGTAAAAAAGCGGTGGCAATCCACCGCTCACGATCACACTGTCACACTGCCTGCACCGGGGAGACTTGTTCGGAAGTCTTGCCGAACCTGCGTTCACGCTGGTTGAACTCGGCAATCGATGCATCCAGAGCCTGTTCATCAAAATCAGGCCACCACTTGTCACTGAAAATCAGTTCCGAGTAGGCCGCCTGCCACAACAGGAAGTTGCTGATGCGCATCTCTCCGCCGGTACGGATCAGCAGATCCGGATCAGGCACATGGGCCAGGGCCATGGCCTGCGCCATGGATGCCTCGGTGATCGCAGCGCCTGCCGCCTGCAGCTTGGCTGCGGCCTGCGCAATATCCCAGCGCCCGCCATAGTTGAAGCAGACGTTGAGCACCATGCGGTCATTGCTGGCGGTGGCCGCTTCCGCCTGAACGAGACCCGCTTGCACCTTGGCGGAAAGCGAAGCTCGCTCCCCCACAAAAAACAGGCGGATGCCATCGCGCGCCAGCGAGGGAACTTCCTTTGCCAGCGCACCGGCCAGCAACTGCATCAGGCCATCGACCTCATCGGTAGGCCGGTTCCAGTTTTCCGACGAAAAGGCAAAGACCGTGAGCACCTTCACACCACGCTCTGCGCATGCCTTGGCGCAGCGGCGCAGCGACTCCACCCCTTGCTTGTGGCCAGCCAGACGTGGCAGAAACCGGCGCTTGGCCCATCGCCCATTGCCATCCATGACGATGGCAATATGGTGCGGAATGACAGCAGACTTCATGCGATACGCACCAAGGCTTAGACCGCCATGATGTCTTTTTCTTTTTCCACCACCAACTGGTCGATCAGCACAATGTGCTTGTCAGTGATCTTCTGCACATCGGCTTCCGAGCGCTTTTGATCGTCTTCCGACGCTTCCTTGTCTTTGACCAGCTTCTTGACGCCTTCATTGGCATCACGACGCAGGTTGCGCACAGCGATCTTGGCGTTTTCGCCTTCAGCCTTGACCAGCTTGGTCATTTCCTTGCGGCGCTCTTCGCTCATCGGAGGCATGGGAACGCGGATCAGGTCACCCATGGCAGCAGGGTTGAGGCCCAACTCGCTTTCGCGGATGGCCTTTTCGATTTTCGCCGCCATGTTCTTTTCCCATGGCGTGACGCTGATGGTGCGGCTGTCGATCAAGGCCACATTCGCGACCTGCGACAGGGGCACCATCGAGCCGTAGTAATCGACGTGGATGGTGTCGAGCAGCGCAGGATTGGCGCGGCCAGTGCGGATCTTGGTCAGATTGTTTTTGAAGGCCGCGATCGACTGGTCCATCTTGCCTTCGAGATTCTTCTTGATTTCAGCGATTGTCATTCTCTACTCCTCAATACCGCGCATGTTCAGAACAGCGTACATCCATTACGCGTAAACGAGCGTACCCTCATCCTCACCCATGACCACGCGCTTGAGCGCGCCGCTCTTGACGATCGAGAAGACGCGGATCGGCAGTTTCTGGTCGCGGCACAATGCAAAAGCAGTCGCATCCATGATGCCCAGATTGCGGCCCATGGCCTCGTCAAACGTCAATTGGGTATAGCGGGTGGCCGTTGGATCCTTCATCGGATCTGCGGTGTACACACCATCGACCTTGGTGGCCTTAAGCACCAATTCTGCGCCAATTTCAGCACCACGCAATGCCGCTGCGGTATCAGTGGTGAAAAACGGGTTGCCGGTACCAGCAGCAAACACCACCACCTTGCCTTCTTCCAGATACTGCAGTGCCTTGGGGCGCACATAAGGCTCCACCACCTGCTCGATACCAATGGCCGACATCACCCGCGCCGTCAAGCCCTGCTTGTCCATGGCATCGGCCAGTGCCAGCGCGTTCATTACCGTAGCCAGCATACCCATGTAGTCGGCAGTTGCACGGTCCATGCCGACCGAACCACCCGCCACGCCACGGAAGATATTGCCACCACCGATCACCACCGCCACTTCCACACCCAGGCGAGTGACTTCCGCGATCTCTTCGACCATGCGGACGATGGTGGCACGGTTGATACCGAACGCGTCATCACCCATCAGGGCCTCACCAGAGAGTTTGAGAAGAATGCGCTTGTGGGCTGGGCTGTTGGACATGGTGAAAGCTCCGGAAGGTGGTGGTATGCAAAAACGACAGGTGAAACAAAGGGGCCTAAGCCCCTTTGTCAGGATGATTACTGGCCCTTGGCAGCCGCAACCTGTGCGGCCACTTCAGCGGCGAAGTCATCAACCTTCTTCTCGATGCCTTCACCCACCACGTACAGCGTGAACGAGCTGATCTTGGTGTTGGCAGCCTTGAGCATCTGCTCCACGGTTTGCTTGCCATCAGCGGCCTTCACAAACACCTGGTTGTACAGCGAGACTTCCTTGAGATACTTCTGCACCGAGCCTTCAACCATCTTGGCAGCGATATCTGCTGGCTTGCCCGATTCCTGGGCCTTGGCCAGCGCCACGCTGCGCTCTTTTTCGATCAGGTCGGCAGGCACGTCGTCCGAGCTCAAAGCCACTGGCTTCATCGCAGCCACGTGCATGGCCACATCCTTGGCAGCCTGGGCGTCACCTTCGTACTCGACCATCACGCCGATACGGGTGCCGTGCAGGTACACAGCCAGGTTGCTGCCCGAGAAACGCTTGAAGCGACGGAAGGACATGTTCTCACCGATCTTGCCGATCAGGCCCTTGCGCACGTCTTCCAGCGTAGGGCCAAAGGTGTCCTGCTCGTAAGCCAGGGCGCCCAGTGCTTCCACGTCAGCAGGATTCTTTTCCGTCACCAGCTTGGCCGCTGCGTTGGCCATGGAGATGAAGCTGTCGTTCTTGGACACGAAGTCGGTTTCGCTGTTGACTTCGATCATGGCGCCTTCGTTGCCATTCACGAACGCGGCGATCACGCCTTCTGCAGCAATACGCGAAGCAGCCTTGCCAGCCTTGGTGCCCAGCTTGACGCGCAGCAATTCTTCAGCCTTGGCCATGTCGCCATCAGCCTCGGTGAGTGCCTTCTTGCATTCCATCATGGGCGCGTCGGTCTTAGCGCGCAGTTCTGCCACCATGCTTGCGGTAATTGCCATTTTGATTCTCCGTATTCAGTTCAATTGGATGATTGGAAACGTAGGTAAAAAAAAGGGGGCCAATGAGGAGCCCCGCTTTTCATTCGCGACCCTGAGGGCAGCCCTGTGGATCAAGCAGCGGAATTTTCCACTTCCACAAACTCGTCGCCTTCTTCGCCGGAAACAGCCTTGACCACTTCGGTCACGGCGTTCGCACGGCCTTCCAGGATCGCGTCAGCGATACCGCGGGCGTACAGTTCCACAGCCTTGGCAGAGTCATCGTTACCAGGGATCACATAGTCGATGCCTTCTGGGTTGTGGTTGGTATCCACCACACCGATCAGAGGAATGCCCAGCTTCTTGGCTTCGGCGATTGCAATCTTGTGGTAGCCCACGTCGATCACGAAGATGGCATCAGGCAGAGCGTTCATGTCCTGGATACCGCCGATGTCCTTCTCGAGCTTTTCCAGTTCGCGAGAGAACATCAGCTGTTCCTTCTTGCTCATCGATTCCAGACCGGCTTCCTGCTGAGCCTTCATGTCCTTCAGACGCTTGATCGAGGTCTTCACGGTCTTGAAGTTGGTCAGCATGCCGCCCAGCCAGCGCTGGTCGACATAAGGAACGCCTGCGCGCCGAGCTTCAGCAGCCAGGGTTTCGCGCGCTTGGCGCTTGGTGCCAACCATCAGGATGGTGCCACGGTTTGCCGACAGTTGCTTGACGAACTTCTGGGCTTCCTGGAACAGGGGCAGGCTCTTTTCCAGGTTGATGATGTGAATCTTGTTGCGGCTACCGAAAATGTACTGGCCCATCTTGGGGTTCCAGAAACGGGTTTGGTGGCCAAAGTGGACGCCGGCTTCCAGCATCTCGCGCATCGTAACGGACATAGTCTTCTCCGAAGGTTAGGTCTAAAATCCCGTCCAACAATTGCATGCACCGCAAGCGGCTTAGCAACACCTTGGCGGACGGGTTTGCGATTTGTTTCGCCAAAAACACAGGCACACCATGTGCACGGCATTCGGCAAAACCCTAGGATTCTAGCATATTCCGAGGAAGCGCCGAGAAGCCCGTTCCAAGCCACCCCCTTCGATTGTGAATTTCAATGAACAATCCATCCCCGCTTGATTTGGATGACCCAAAATCTGGGCACAATCTGGTAGTGGAATGCACCAATGTTGCAATTTCTTGCAGCCGGCGCGCATTCTGAGAACGTAGGCACGCTCCCAAAAAAATCGAACCGGCCGGTCTATTGGCATCTATGAAAATTGCAGTCGTTGGTGCAGGCATAGCGGGTATTGCTACCGCTTTTGAACTGATGGAAGCCGGAAACGAGGTCTGCATCTACGAGCAGCACCGTACTGCTGGCGAGGAAGCGAGCTTCGCCCCGTCCGGCCTCATGTGGCCCTGTGTGATCAACCCTTGGGGCGCCACCGCCTTCCAGCACGTTTTGCGCCTGGGGCTGCACCGGCCCGTATTTGCCGAGCTGGACGTCCACGGCAACCTGCTGTCCGCGAGCCGCCGCTGGGCTCGCAAATACCAGTCCATCGCAAAGAAGCACAGCGACACCGAATCCATCGACGCCCTGCAAGCGCTGGAGCTACTGTCCATGCAGCGCCTCCAGCATGCGCAGGAACTGTTCGATATCGAAGCCCAGTTCAATGCCGGCCTGTTGCTGCCGCTGCGCAAGGAGCCCAATGCAGCCGCGCTCTATGAACTGACACGACGCCTTTCGGCCGCGCATGTGGATTACAAGCAGTGCACCGAAGCCGAAGCCCGTGCACTGGAGCCCGGGCTCGCCACGGAGATCCGCATGGCAGGGGCCCTGCACCTGCCCCAAGCCTGGGCCGGCAATGGGCGACTGTTCTCCCAAGGCCTTCTGCAGGCACTGCAAGGCCATGGACTGCAGTTGCTCACGCAACATGCCATCACCCGCATCCAGCCGCAGAACCAGGGAGTGCGCCTGATCACCAGCGCTGGCGAGCACGACCATGACGCCGTGGTTCTGTGTACGGGCGAGCACACCACGCAGTTGCTGCAGGCAGTTGGCATCCGCCTGCCAGCCGCGCCCATCCATGGCTACAGCGCCAGCATCCAGATTGCCGAGCAGTCGCTGGCACCGCGCGGCTCGATCATCGATCTCGAAAACAGCATGGTATTGACCCGGCAAGGCACCCGTCTGCGCATCAGCGGCGGTGCCGAGCTGGGATGGCAGGGCAGTCCAGAGCGCACCGAGGAAGCCCGTCACCAGCTCATCAGCGTGCTGCTCGAATGGTTTCCCGGCAGCATTCAGCGCAGCCAGTCGGTGCTGCAGATCTGGCGTGGCGCTCGCATGACCGTTCCTGACGGCCTGCCGGTGATGGGCGCCGCTGGCGCTCCAGGTGTCTGGATCAACGCAGCGCATGGCGGCTATGGCTGGGGCCTGTCCATGGGCTGCGCCCACCACGTGCGCCAGCTCGTCATGGGGCAAGCGACCTCGGTCGATGCCGCGACCTTTGCACTAGGCCGTTTCGACTGAAGCCTGGACGGGCTCACACCCGACCACCCGGTGCCGCGCTACGATAGTGCATGGCACCCACCACACAAGCTGCCCCTTCCTGCCTTGACGGCAGTTATCCAACGCTACTGAATGCGGAGCAAACTCGCATTGCCGAGCAGGCCCTGGCAGCGCATCTGCCACCCTATACCTTGATGGAGCGTGCTGGCGAAGCCACTGCCCGCCTCGCGCTGGCCCTGGCTCCGCATGCCCGAACCATCTGGCTCGCCTGCGGCCCCGGCAACAACGGCGGTGACGGACTGGAGGCCGCAGTGTATCTGGCTGCTGCAGGCAAGGTCATTCATGTCACCTTGTTGCAGGCAGAAGGCAAGACCCTGCCAGAAGACGCCACACACGCCTTGCAACGTGCCCGCGCAGCCGGGCTGGCCATCAGCAGTGAACTGCCGCCCCACTACGACCTGGCAATCGATGCCCTCTGGGGCATCGGGCTGCGCAGTGGCATGGAACTACAGCCCGGCTCGACCGCCGCGCGCTGCGTGCATGCCCTGCTCCACACCGAAAGCGATGTGCTGAGTGTGGACACGCCGTCCGGCCTGTTGTGCGATACCGGCGCACTGACCCCCGCATTTGCGGCGCTTGCGCCGTCTGCGCCACGGGGGCGGCGCTTTACGCTCAGCATGCTCGGCCTCAAACCAGGGCTGTTCACCCACCAGGGCCGGGATTGGGCAGGCGAAGTCTGGGTCGCGCCATTGCGGGACCGCAGTAATGCTATAAAAATTGACAGCTCTGCGCCCAACAGATATACCTCGGCGACCGATTTGGCATGCAGCACTCCCTCCGCTTACCTGGTGAGCCACAATCGGCAAAGCCCACAGGCGCAGAACACCCACAAAGGCCAGTTTGGCGATGTGGGCGTGCTGGGAGGGGCTCCAGGCATGGAAGGCGCCGCCCTGCTGGCCGCCAGTGCTGCCCTGCACAGCGGAGCAGGCCGCGTGATGCTGCATCTCATTGGCAGCACGGGCGCCCGCCCAAGCACTCTGGCCCCCGACATCATGGTGCGCGGCCTGGATGGGCTGCTGGCCCAGCGCGGCGCGCTGGCCTGCGGGTGCGGCGGCGGCACGGCCATTGCAGCCGTGCTGCCACAGGTTCTGGCGCGCAGCGGGCCTGTGGTGCTGGATGCCGACGCGCTCAACGCCATCGCGGCCTCTCCTGCGCTACAACAGGCACTGGCGGCGCGCACCGCCCTCGGCGCCACCGTGCTGACCCCCCATCCGCTGGAATTGGCTCGGCTGTTGGCCTGCACGACTGCCTCCGTCCAGGCGGACCGGATCAATGCAGCGTGTCGGGCCGCACGGCAATGGCAATGCATCGTGGTACTCAAGGGCAGCGGCACCGTGATTGCCGCGCCTGATGGAAGCTACGCCATCAACCACAGCGGCAATGCCCGACTGGCCATCGGCGGCACCGGCGACGTACTGGCCGGGGGCATCGCCGCACAGCTTGCCGGCCTGGAAAGCGAAGCCGACAAGACCCAGGACCCTGCGTGGCAGCACGCCTGGCAACGGGTTCTGAATGCAGTGTGGCTGCACGGCCATGTGGCAGACACCTGGGATCTGCACCACCCCACACAACCCACGCTGACCGCTTCTCGCTTGGCAGAAGCACTGCCCCGCCAGTCTGGATCTTGAGTTGCGTCAAGCGCTATTGAGAGCCTGAAAAATCATAGCTATCAGCGCCTCCCCCACAATGATTTCAAAGGTAAAACGCACTGAATCCCAATACCAGAAAGCGCCAATAGCTCCTGTTTCAGATATTCAGCCCAGGGCTCACCCCGCCCAATCACCTCTCAACCACGCCCAACGAAGGGCATCTTGGTTGCCATCACGGTGTGGAAGAGCACATTGCATTCCAGCGGCAGATTGGCCATGTACAGCACGGACTGCCCCACCACATCCACATCCATCAACGGCTCAGGCGCAATCTCGCCGTAGGCCTGCATCACGCCTTGTGTCATGCGCATGGCCAGCTCAGTGCCTGCATTTCCCACATCGATCTGACCCACGGCGATGTCGTACCTGCGGCCGTCAAGCGATGCAGTCTTGGTCAGCCCCGCCACCGCATGCTTGGTCGATGTATAGGCAATCGACATGGGGCGCGGCGTGTGCGCCGAGATGGAGCCGTTGTTGATGATGCGCCCACCCATGGGCGATTGGTGGCGCATCACGCGGAAGGCCTGCTGCAGGCAGTAGAACATGCCGTTCAGGTTCACATTCACCACATCGTTCCAGGTCTCGACGGGCAACTCGTCAATGGGAACGGCCGGCGCGCCTCGGCCAGCGTTGTTGAACAGCATGTCCACCCGGCCAAAACGCTCCACCGCAGCATCGAACAGCGCCTTCACCGCCACCGGGTTCGCCACATCGGTCGGCACTACCAGCACCTGATCGGCATCCTTGGCGTGGCTGGCTACCTCTTGCAGCGGCTCGGGGCGGCGACCCGCCAGCACCACGGCCCAGCCATCGTTCATCAAGGCCAATGCGGCAGCGCGGCCAATACCGGTGCCTGCACCGGTTACCACGGCAATCTTGCGGGTTGGGTTGGTCATGGTCTTGTACTCCTTGTTGTTGTCTATTCAATAAAAGCAATAAAAAAGCCAGGTCACCTCCAATAGGTGACCTGGCTCGCATCATAGTGGCGCACACGCTGCGCTCAGCGCATCAGCGCCGGCCTTTGCGAGCCGCTTTTTTGGCAGCCTGCTTGGTGCCGGCATTGCGCTGATCCTGACGGCGCGCATTGCCCGCTTCGCGCGAGGCCGCCTTGGATCGCTTGACCCCGGCCCGCTGGGCGGCGTAAGCCTCGTCACTGCCGCTGCGCGGGCCACGGCCTGGTTGCCCTTCTGCAGCAGCATCGCGCTGGCGCGCCTTGGCCGATTTGGTAGATTTGGCGGACCGCGGCGACGCTGCCGCTGCGTCTTCACCCTCATGCACAAGGCGGAAGTCGATCTTGCGCGCATCCAGATCCACACGGCTGACCTGGATCTGCAGGCGGGTGCCAATGGTGTAGCGGATGCCGGTGCGCTCACCGCGCAATTCCTGCCGCATTTCATCGAAGCGGAAGTAATCACCACCCAGTTCGCTGATGTGGATCAAGCCCTCCACATACAGCTGATCCAGCGTGACGAACAGGCCAAACGTAGTGACTGCCGAGACCACGCCACTGTATTCCTCGCCCAGATGCTCGCGCATGTATTTGCACTTGAGCCAGGCCTCCACATCACGGCTCGCCTCATCCGCACGGCGCTCGTTGGCGCTGCAGTGCAGGCCGGCGGCTTCCCAGGCCTGCGTTTCGCGCGAAACGCGCTGCGTGCGCTGCGCCAGCTGCTTGGTGGGAGCGGCCACCCGCGATGCCAGGCGCTTGGCCAGCTTGGCTTCGGCCTCGCCCGGTGTCGGCAACGCCGGCAACTGGTAGCGCTTGCCCGCCAGGATGGATTTGATGACCCGGTGCACCAGCAGATCCGGGTAGCGCCGGATCGGACTGGTGAAATGTGTGTACGCCTCGTACCCCAGGCCAAAGTGGCCGCTGTTGATCGGCGTGTAGATCGCCTGCTGCATGGAGCGCAGCAGCATGGTGTGGATCTGCTGCGCGTCCGGGCGGTCTTTGGTGGCCTGCGCAATGGCCTGGAATTCGGCAGGCTGCGGATCATCGCTGATCGACATGCCCACCCCCATGGCCTTGAGGTAGCCGCGCAGAATGTCCTGCTTCTCCGGAGTTGGGCCCTCGTGCACGCGGAACAATCCAGGCTGGCCGCTTTCCTGAATGAAATCTGCCGCGCAGACATTGGCCGCGAGCATGGCTTCTTCGATCAGGCGGTGCGCCTCGGTGCGCGTGCGCGGCACGATTTTTTCGATACGTCCGTTCTCATCGCAGACGATCTGGGTTTCCGTCGTCTCGAAATCCACGGCACCACGGCGCCCGCGCGCAGCGAGCAAGGCCTTGTACACGTCGTGCAGGTTCAGCAGATCAGGTACGCGCTCCTGGCGCTTCATGGCCTCCTGGCCGCGCGTGTTGGCCAGAATGGCCGCAACCTCGGTATAGGTAAAGCGCGCATGGCTGTGCATCACCGCCGGGTAGAACTGGTAGGCATGGATATCGCCACTGGCAGTGACCACCATGTCGGCCACCATGCACAGGCGCTCCACGTCCGGATTGAGCGAGCACAGACCATTGCTGAGCTTCTCGGGCAGCATCGGAATCACGCGGCGCGGAAAGTACACACTGGTAGCGCGGTCGTAGGCATCCACATCGATGGCATTGCCGGTCTGCACATAATGGCTCACATCGGCAATCGCCACCAGAAGGCGCCATCCCTTGGTGCGGCCGATGCGCATCGGCTCGCAATAGACGGCATCGTCAAAATCGCGCGCGTCCTCACCATCGATGGTCACCAGCGGAATGTCGGTCAGGTCGACCCGGTCCTTGCGATCCGCTGCGCGCACCTTGTCGGGCAGCTTCTTGGCAAGGGCCAGGCACTCGTCCGAAAACTCATGCGGCACGCCATATTTGCGCACGGCAATTTCGATTTCCATGCCAGGGTCGTCGATCTCGCCCAGCACCTCCACCACGCGCCCCACGGGCTGGCCGAACAGCGCTGGCGGTTCGGTCAACTCGACCACCACAACCTGACCCGTCTTGGCTGCGCCGATGGCACCGCCGGGAATGAGGATGTCCTGCCCGTAGCGCTTGTCTTCAGGGGCAACCAGCCACACACCGCTTTCCTGCAGCAGACGGCCAATGATGGGGTGCGGGGGACGCTCGATGATTTCTACAATGCGGCCTTCCGGACGGCCTTTGCGATCAGTGCGCACGATACGGGCGCGGACCCTGTCGCGGTGCAGTACTGCGCGCATTTCGTTGGCCGGTATGTAGATGTCGCTCTCGTTGTCATCCCGGATCACGAAGCCGTGGCCTTCACGGTGGCCTTGGACTACACCTTCAATTTCTTCTGACAAATTATCTGCTCCTGTGTTGGCAGCCGTTTTTTTGATATACAATCGCATTCTTTCCTGAAATGCCCAGGTGGCGGAATTGGTAGACGCACTAGTTTCAGGTACTAGCGGGTAACTCCGTGGAGGTTCGAGTCCTCTCCTGGGCACCAAGTTTAACGACAAGTAATTACTTGTTTTGTGAAAACGGTGAAATATCGGTCTTCACTTACCAAACAAACAGCGGTTTTCAGGAAAGTTGACGAAGAGCCTGGCTCTGAATCACAAGCCCAGGTGGCGGAATTGGTAGACGCACTAGTTTCAGGTACTAGCGGGTAACTCCGTGGAAGTTCGAGTCTTCTCTTGGGCACCAACATACAAGCCGTTGCACGCAAGTGCAGCGGCTTTTTCTTTACCCGCCCACACCCCGGGCCATACCCCTGCCAGCGCCAGTTACCCGCTCGCATAATTTCCGGTTTTTCTGCTGCAGTGCCAAAAAATCACTCTATAATTCAGCCTTCCTGAAAGCCCAGGTGGCGGAATTGGTAGACGCACTAGTTTCAGGTACTAGCGAGTAACATCGTGGAAGTTCGAGTCTTCTCCTGGGCACCAAACAGCAAGCCGCTGCACACACCGTGCAGCGGCTTTTCTGCTTGTGGCACTGCTCCTTTTGACCAATGGCGCACAGCCAGCAAGCGCCACCAGCTATCTTTTTTGAAAAATAATTGGGGTTTTGTCCAAAACCACCTTCGGTGCAACGCTATAATTCATGCATCCTGAAAGCCCAGGTGGCGGAATTGGTAGACGCACTAGTTTCAGGTACTAGCGAGTAACATCGTGGAAGTTCGAGTCTTCTCCTGGGCACCAAAACACAAGCCGTTGCACGAAAGTGCAGCGGCTTTTTGTTTGCCCGATGCACGGCGGGTGGAAATAGCATCGACGGGAAAGCAAGCACTGCGTTGATGTCAAGCGCCTCAACGGCCCGCCCCACCTCGCCCCTCTTTGCAACCAGCGCACCCTTCATGGCAAAGAAAAACGCCCCGGCCATTGACACGGGGCGTTTGTGCGCTCGGGCACAGAGAGGCTTACTTTTTCAGAAGCGACTTCAGCGCATTCTGCAGGCGGCGAGCAGATGCCTCGTCGCTGCCTGACTGCAGCACCTTGGCCACGTCCTGCTGCCAGGTCTCCTGTGGCGACGGATCGTTGCGGCGTGTGAGCAACTGCAGTTGCAGCGCGCGGCGCGCATCGATGTGGTCGGCCGGAGTGGGCACTTCGGCGGCCATTTCCAGGCGCAGCAGCGCTTCGCGTGCATCACCGGCAGCTGGCGCAGCGATAGCCTGGCCCCAGGTGGCGCGCACAGTGCCTGCCATGCGGCCCAGTTCCTGCGCAGCTGGCAACAAGGCAGCGTCGCGCTTGCTCCAGGCGTCCATCATCTGCGTCAATGCCTGGCCGTGGGCCTGGCTTGCCAGCTTGCGCAATGCAGCCTGGGCGTGGTCGAGCGCATCGCGTTGTGCACGGAAAGCGGCATCTCCCAGGCGTGGGCCACGGTCTTCTCGCGGTGCACGGTCAAAACGGTCGACACGACCAAAGCGGTCATCACCACGGCGCTCATTGCGATCACCACGCGGGGCACGGCTGTCGCGCCCATCACGTCCGTCGCGCCGGTCGCCAGGCTTGCCGCCACGGCCCGCAACCACGGGCGCATCGCGCTTCATGCCTGGGCGGTCATCGCCGCTGCGCTGAGCGATCACCGGCTTGGGGGCCGGTGCGGCAGGCGCAGGCGTCGGGGCTGGTGCTTCTGCAGTATCGGCACCGTCCTCTGCCGCCCCAGCCTCCGTTTCTGAAACTGCTTGGGCGTCGGCAGGCGGAGCGTCTGCAGAAACCTCCACTGGTGCTGCTGCAGGAGCCGGTACGGCCTCTGGAGCAACCTCTGCCTGTTCGCGCTGCGCCTTGAGCGCCTGCTGCAAGGCGTCGATGGCGCTCTGGATCTGCTGCGCGTCGCCGCTGTGGTTGGCAGCTTCCAGTGCCTTGGAGGCATCCAGAACAGCCTGGTCGCGGGCACTCAGTTGCTGGGCCACGCGCTCGCGTTGCTGGGTCTTGCGTGCAAAGGCTTCGTCCAGCGGCTTGCGGAAGGCATCCCACAGCTTCTGTTCATGGCGGCGGTCCATGGGCACGCCCTGCGCTTCCGTCTGCCATTGGCGCTGCAGTTCACGCACGGCGTCAATGCTCAGGTGCGGTGCAGCAGCCAGTTCGGTGGCCTGGGCAATCATGGCCTCGCGGCGGGCGATACTGGTTTTTTGCGCAGTGTGCAAAGGCGCGGTGGCTTCGTGGTGTGCAGCCTTCCAGGCTGCCTGCAGTTCGGCATAGGCCTTTTCGCCCACATGACCACTGGCACGCCAGCGATCGCCAAACTGGAACAGGTCGCGCTGCATGGCCTTCCACTCGGTCGACGCTTGGTGGGCTTGCGTCCATGCCTTCAGTTCAGCAATCAGCGCCTCGCGTTCGGCGCGGTGCTTGGCGCCCTCTTCGCGCACCTTGCCGAGCCATACCTCGACATGCTTGTAGGCCGCGTTGCATGCGTCGTCGAACTTCTTCCACAGCGCATGGTTGGTCGGCCCGCTCTGGTCGGCCTTTTTCCAGTCTTCGCGCAGCTGGCGCAGGGTTTCCTGCAGCTTGCGGCCGCCCAGCTCCTGCCCTTCGGGGCGGGTGAGCAGGCCCTGTGCCTTGGCCAGCAGTTCCTCGCGCACCTTGTCGGCACTCCAGCGCTGCCAACCTTCCAGCTCGCCTGCGGCAATCAGTGCTGCGTTGACCTGCGATTCCAGTTCGGCATCGATCTGCTTGCCATGTTGCTTGAGCACGGCACGCAGCTGTTGCGCGGCGCCCGATGCACCCTTGCCATGGCCTTCGGCAGTCTGCTCCTGCAGTTTTTTCAACGCCTCCTGCACCGCCTGCTTGGCACGCTTGGCCTCCTGAGGGTCGGCAGCGGGCTTGCCTGCCGGCTTGGCAGCGGCACGGGCTGCTGCCTGTTCCGCCTCGGTAGGCAGGCCACGGGCAGCACGCAGCTCATCAGCCCACACGGGGACAGCTGGCAATGGCGCCTGCGCGTCTTCGGCCGCCTTGAGCGTTTGCTGCAATGCAGACTGGAAGGCCTCCCATACCACGAGCAACTGGCTCTTGGAAGTGTCGAGCATCGTGGGATAGCGCGCCTCCACACTGCTCCAGCTGGCATCGCTCTCCAGGGCGGCGGCCTGGTCCTGCCAGTGCTGCACATCGGCTGCCAAGGCACTGTCGGCGGCCTGTGCGTCCTTGTACGACTTGGTGGACAGCACTTCGACGCGCTGGGCCAGCAGCACGGCCGCCTCGCGCTGCACCTGCACACGGTGCTGCAGGTCTTCGATGGTCTTGACGCGTTCGGCCAGCTGGGTCTTGAGCGACGCCAGCGGCTCCTTGGACAGGGGTGCACCCGCCTTGGCGGCATCGCGCTGCCAGGCCAGTGCGTCGGCAATGTTCAGTTTGGATGCAGCCAGCAGCTTGCCTGCCTTGTCAGCCCATTCGGCGGCAATGGCCTCCTGGCCCTTGGCACGGCGCAGCTCTTCAATGCGCTCGCGAATGGCCTTGGCGGCGCCCTTGTCGCGGGCCGACAGTTCCTTGAAGACCTCTTGCAGCTGCTCGGCGCCCGGGTTGGTGGCCAGCCATTCGCGCACTTTGGCCGCGCGCTCGCCCGATGTGGCAGCCGAAAAGGCGCCACCCGTCAGGCCGTCAAGCGGATGCGGTGCTGCAGCCGCCTTGGCCGGTGCGGGGGTAGGCTCGGGAGTTTCGGGCGTCTTGTTGCGCGAGAGGAAGGAGGGAAACATGGCTCAGCTTAGTGTAAATACGGCCTGCACTGCCTCGGTGCGCTATGCAATCCTGGACAGTGCAGCCATTGGCACAAAATAAAAAAGGCGCCGGCGGCATTCCGCCCGCTGCCAGGGTTCTATTTTGACCGGGTTTGGCAAGGTCTCCAAGCAAGCAGGAGGCAGAAACCGCTTTTACCTTTGCTGACCCGGCCAAAAAGAAGGGCGGGATGCCATTCCCGCCCTCGATTCACTGGTTTCAACGATGCACCCGCTTACCGGGGTGCCAGGCTCAGTTCTGCACGCGGCGTCCAGTCCTTGTCCTGGCCTTCGGTCTTGACATTGCCCAGGAACAGGCGGTCGAGTTTGACGCCCTGCCCGGCCAGGTAATCGCGCACCGCTACCCCGCGCGCCAGCGCCAGCTCGCGCATGGCGCTGTCAGGCACATCCACGCTGGTGATGAGCAGGGTTTCCATCTCGGCCTGCGGGATGTCCGAGGCCAGGCCAATCATGTTGCGGGGCTTCTTGATGTCAGCGCGCTTATAGACATCCTTGAGCAACGCCGGGTACTCGGCCGCACTGACCGCAGCCACATCGTCGGCCTTGCCACCGGCGCGGATGGCGGCGCGGCGCTTCTGCGCCAGCACCATGTCGTTGATGCGTGCCTTGCGCCAGCCGTCCTTCTCCTGGGTCAGGTCGGACTGGCCGGTCACCGTCATCTGCAGCGCCGGGCGGTCCTGCAGAGCCTTGGCAATCTTGTCCAGATTGGCCTTGCTTGCATCGTCCAGTACAGCGCTGCCAGGGGCAAATGCCACCTGGCTGGCTTCTGCCCCGCCACCAAAAGCGCCTGAAAGCAGCGCAAAGGGCGATGTGACCGCCTTCATGATGAGGTTGCCGATCACCTTGAAGATGATGGGAGCAAGCTTGAACTGCGGGTCATTGAGCGAGCCGCTGATCGGCAGGTCCAGATCGATCACGCCATTGCGATCCGCCAGCAGGGCCACTGCCAGCTTGACGGGCAGGCTCGCCGGTGCGCCCTGCACCGCATCGCCAAACTGCAGCTGGTTCAGTACCAGCTTGTTGGTGGCGGTGAGCTGGCCGTCAGGCTGCACGTCGTATTGCACGTCCACACTCATCTTGCCGCGCTCGATGCCGTGGCCCGCATATTTGATGCTGTAGGGTGAGAGCGGCGAGAGCTCCAGATCGCGCACCTTGCCGTGGATATTGAGCGCCAGCGGCTTGGCCAGCGGGTTGAGCTTGCCGGTGATGTCGAGCGAAGCCGTGCCTTCGGCCTTGCCGCGCAGCTCCAGATCGGCGAGCTGCGGCGGCGAGCCAGGAGCCGCCGGCTCGGACGAGAAGGCGCTCATGCGGCCAGCCAGCTCGGACAGGTCGGCCGAGTAGTTGGGCCGGATGAAATGGTCACTGAACTTGACCGTGCCTCCCGCCAGGGTGATGGGGCCCATTTCGATGATGGGGCCAGCCGCCGAAGAAGCGGCATCCGCAGCGGGAGCCACCGCCGCAGCCGGTGCCGGAGTCGCTGATGCAGTCGCCTTGGCTGCAACAGGCTCCTTGCCATCCTTGCTGCTATCGGCAGCGGCGCCTGCTGGCGCGCCTTCGCTGCCACCCAGGTCCTGCAGATTGAGCTTGCCGTTTTCCTGCACGATCAGGCGGGCATAGAAATCGGACAAGGCCGTCTCACCTACCTTGACCTTCATGCGCTGGCCGGGTGCCATCTGCACGTCCAGGCCGCGCAGGCTCAGCACCTTCCAGTTGAGCAGGTCATCGCTGGCGCCGATCAGGCCGGAGCCCAGACCGCTGCGAGTCGCTGCACCCGTTGATTTCTCAGAGGTTTTCAGGGCCTTGGCGCCCGATACATCTGCGCCACTCGCTTCCTTTTCGATAGCATCAACAGCATCATCGCCTGTTTTCAGCGTTCTGGCAGCCGCCAGCGGCCGCACGCGCACGTCATCCAGCCCGGCATCGCCCTTGACACTGAGAACCGGCCCCTTGGGCGATTGCACGAAGTCGATGTTGCCCTTGAAACTGGCATCCGCCCGCATCAATCGCACCGGCAGCGCCGCCTCCACGTAGGAGACAAAGGCATGCACCGGCAACTGGCTCAGGTTCAGGCGCCCTGCAGCCGACAGCGGGCTCATGCCCAGGCTGCCATCCCACACCAGCCGCCCTGGCTCGGCGCGGCCCGTGGCAATGCGGCCCGATACCTTCAACGGCGATGGCTTGGCCTTGACCGCCAGCGGTGCGTAATCCCGCAGTTCCACATCAAAATCCGCCAGCCGCACCGCCACCTTGCGCGGTGTGGATTCGTCCTGGTAGGCAACACTGGCGCCCTTTACTGCAATGCGCGAGAGCTGCACATCCCACGGCTTGTCTGCCGTGGCGTCCTTGGCGGCGGGCTTTTTCGCGTCCTTTTCCAGTTTTTCTGATTTTTCTGCCTTGGCCGCCTTGGTGGCGGGCAGCCAGTCTTCGAACATCATGCGGCCGCTCTTGTCACGCGACACGCCCAGTACGGGCTTGATCAGCTCCACCGAGCCCACCACGACCTGCTGCTTGGCGGTATCGAGCGTGGTGTCCTTGACCAGAAGCTGCTGCAGCTCCAGCAGGTTGTCCTTGCCCTTCAGCCCCACGGCCTGGCCGTGGGGCGCTGCGCAGTTGGCCTTGCTGTTGCATTGCAAGGCAACGTCGGACACGGTGAGCTGCGCCAGCTTCAACTGCACAGCCTCGCCCAGCCAGTGCAGCTGCATTTCGCTGTCGATACTGCCCTGCAGGCCCGGCTCAATCACGCCTGTCAGGTAGGACGCGCCCAGTTGCAGCGGCAGTGCGGTGGTCTTTACCTCCACCTCGGCGCTCTGGTCGGTGGCCTTGCCGCTGAAGGCAATGTGCCCCGATGACGGAACACCCTTGTCGCCCGACAGGCCCGATTCGCCCTGAAAGGCAAACGGCTCCTTGAAGGGCCAGGCAATCTTGCTGGCCGTCATTGCAAAATCATTGAGCTGGACGCGCGCTGGCACAGGCACGCTCTCGTCCACCCACAGGCCTTGCACATGCTTGAGTTGGACCTCGTCCACCATCACATTCCATGCGGGCTTGCCTGCACCACCCGGGGATGCGGCAGCCTTGGCTACCTTGGCAGTCTTCGACGGGCTGGCAGCTTCGCCTGCAGAACTGGGCTGCGCTGCGGGCTCTGCAGCAGATGTACTGGCTGCGACCGCTTCAGTGCCAACCGGCTTCTCGGTCGTGCTTTGGGCATCTTTTATGCCATTTTCTCCCGTTGGCGCTGCGCCATCCGCTACTTTTTCAGTAGCATTCTTGGGCTCATTCGCCGTTGTAGCCTTGGCCTGCAGCGGCTCGCCTTGCGCATCCAGCAGGCGCAGCTTGCCATCCTTGCCGCGCTTGAGCGAGAGTTGCGCACCATCCAGCGCCACCTGGGCGATGTGTACCTGCCCGGCCAGCGGCTGCACGTCGGCCAGTTGCACATCCAGTTGCTTCCAGGCCAGCAGCTCGTCATTGCTGGCGTCATGCACCTGCACGCCGGAGGCATGCACGTCACCACTCAGCTTGACGGCAGCCTTGTCCGTCTGTTCAAAGGCCACTTTCAGATTGGCATTCAGCACGCCGGATACCAGCTTGACGGGAACGGAAGCCGGGATGTAGCCCAGATACGGCTTGAGATCGAGGTCCTTGATCGCAAAGCTCGCGTCGGTCTTGCGATCGTCGGTAAACGGCGTCGATTCGGCCTGGCTGGCAAACTGGCTGCCATTGAGACCAAAGGAGAGCTGCGGCACCACCTTGATCTCACGCTTGGATTCCAGGTTGCTGACGAACGGAATGCCCAGGTGCAGACTGCTCAGGTCATGGGTCTGGCCCACGGTGTCATCGCGGAACAGCACCTGCCCGTCCTTGAGCTCGATGTTGTAGAGCGCAAAGTGCGCGGTCTTGCCATCATCGGGGGGCGGATTCGGGTCCTTCAGCCTGGCAACGATGTCGTCAAAGTCGAACTTGCCGGGCGCTGTCTGCACCACGCGCACCACGGGCTTGTCGATCTGGATGGCATCGAGCACGGGAGCCAGACGGAAGACCGACTGGATATCGGCATCGACATACACGCGGTCCACAGCGAACTGGGGTTCGCTGCCTGGCGCGGGCCCCGCAACCTGCAAGTCGCGCACCGTCAGCTCCAGAGACCAGGGTTTGAATTCCACCGCACCGATATGCACCGCGCGGCCCAGCTTTTCGGAGGCGATCTTTTCGCCTTGGGTGCGCAGCAGCCACGGCAAGGCCAGCCATGACAGCGCCCACAGCGCCAGAAGCGCCACCACACACCACGCGAGGCGGCGCAGCCAGCGCAGGCCTGCGCCCGTTTTCTTTTGGGATTTTTGTTGTTCGCTCACGGCGAAAGTCCTCAATCAGGGTCGACACCCGCATTGTGCCCAAAGAACCATCTAAATAGATAGCAGCACAGCGAACCAACGCCAGCGCGAGCCACCTTTTCACAATCGTTCAAAGCATCAGGGCCCATCCTCGCCTCTCCCAGGAGAAAGCTATTCGCTCCTCTATATATAGAGGGACGGACAAATACCTTGGGAAAGACCAGCCCTCCCGCCATGCGCCACAAGGCTCCCGCGGGCTCCCAGATTCCCACCGGACCGCTACCAACCATTTACCACTGTTACATCAGAGGCACTCCCATCGCATCTTCTGCCCATTTTTTGTCGATGAACAGCGTCGCATAAGCCGTTTTTTGGACAGATGGCAGCCGTCCACCACCCCGCAAGCCCGCCTTGATGCGTTCAAACTTTTAATTTACCCTGGTAAAATAACCTATAGACCCGAGAAGGCAACAGGTTATTGGGCATTTTTACCCATGATTTATAGCAAATCTGCGCTTACCAAACATGGTTTGCAATCGCCGTGGAAGGCACTGCAAGGGCCACTCGCCAGTTACAGGCTGCTCACGAAACCTCAACCCGGTGCCGCCAGGCAACCGCGCCTCTTTTCCAACATCAACTCCGGAATACATCGGCGGGCAGGCCGTGCAGACTTTGGCCTTCACGCACTCATAACTTCATAGCATCCAAGCAAGAAACTTTATATGGAATATCGAAGTTTCAAATGATTGCTTATGCCAATGAAAAATAACCAATCTTATGGTTTATGGCTATGACCCGCCAAAAGCTGCACACAACGATTGCGGCCACAGGTGCGGGTTTTTACTAGGCTGTGGAGACCCAATCCACCCTGCCCTACCGTGCACATGGGTCCGCTGCGGCGGGTCGCTATACACGTTTTTTTACTACTTTTTTGTCTTAATTTTGAATTCTATAGTGTTGACTGTTTATTAAGCGAGCTTCTAGAATTCGTCCCATTGCATTTTTTGCTGAATTTTTAGTCACACCCACTTGGTGTTTTGATCGTAGCCCCTGACACGCAAGCAGCGTGCATGAAACGACAAGGGCCGCCTGCAAAGCAGCGGGCAGCCTGATTGGTGCCACACAGGACGGTGTTGCGCCACCTGCCAGTCTTCAACCCCACCACGGCGGTGATCGGGACGGCAGGACAGAGAAAGGAATCATTGGTATGACGGCTTCCGCGAAAGTGGCTGCCGGTGCGCGCTCTTTGGGCAGCACCTTAGCCCATGGCATTGTGGCCATGGCCCACAACAGTTTGGCATTGGTTGGTTTGTTGGTGGCGTTCTGTGCGCTCACCCTGTTTTCGCGCGCAGATCTGCGCAATGCAGGGGAAGACTACCTGCGCACCTGGCTGCAGGCACGCCAGGAAAGCGCAGCCGATGCCGTGGCCGACAGCACCGGCAGCACGGATGCCAGCATCATTGCCGCGGTGGACCGCGCTACGGCCACCAACCCACAGCAACTGCCCAAGAACCAGGCAGCCGTGGCCTACTGGCTGGCCAAAAAGTACCGCGTGGCGCCCGAGCCACTGGCAGTGCTGGTCTCCGAAGCCTTTCAGGTCGGCAAGGAAACCAAGCTCGACCCGACCCTGATCCTGGCCATCATGGCTGTGGAATCGAGCTTCAACCCCTTCGCGCAAAGCTCGGTGGGTGCCCAGGGCCTGATGCAGGTGATGACCAAGATCCACACCGACAAGTACGAACACTTTGGCGGCCACTTTGCCGCATTCGACCCGGTGACCAACCTGCGCGTGGGTGTGAAGGTGCTGCAGGAATGCATCCAGCGCGCCGGCTCCCTTGAAGGCGGTCTGAAATACTATGTGGGCGCTGCCAACCTGCCCGACGACGGCGGCTACGCTGCCAAGGTGATGGCCGAGCACTTCCGCATCAAGCAGGTGGCCAATGGCCGCAGCAACCCTGCAGAGCCCGCAGCCAAGCCATCGTTGTCTGCCAAGGCCAGCGCACCGGCCGTCACCATGCCTGCAGTGCAAAACAAGGCCCCAGTGCCCGCAGCACCAGCAGACAGCGCTACTGCAACTGTAGCATTGGTGGACAAGGCTGGCGCCGCTACGGCACAGCCTGCCAAGACCGAGTCCACGACCGTGGCCATGGGCTCCTGATGGCCGGTGCGGCCACTGGACAGCTCTGGATATGAAACGGGCACCCTGCGGGGTGCTTTTTCTTTGCCCGGGCATTTAGTCCAGTAGAAGTTACAGTCTGCCAAGCCTCGGCTACACTAGCCGGGTACGCGACTGGCGATAGACATCTGAGCAACCAGATTGTTGACGTGGAACGCAGGCCTGCCCTGCAGCAACCACCGGGGAGCGTACCGTGCGAGGGACTACGGTGCCACGATCACCGCCTGTGTCTTGCCACGTGTTAGCCGTGCGCCTGGGCAGCCCTTGCTTTCTATCGCCAGCTTCTGGCGGGCAGGGGGTTACTTCTGACTCAACCGACCGTCATGTACCACCGTAACATTCTTGTCGAACAGACCGACGCCGAACTCTTTGCGGCCATCCAGGCCGAAAACCAGCGCCAGGAACAGCACATCGAGCTGATCGCCAGCGAAAACTATGCATCGCCCGCCGTGATGTGGGCCCAGGGCACCCAGCTGACCAACAAGTACGCAGAAGGCTATCCCGGCAAGCGCTACTACGGCGGCTGCGAGTATGTGGACATTGCCGAGAAGCTGGCCATCGACCGCGTCAAGGAACTGTTTGGCGCAGAAGCCGCCAACGTGCAGCCCCATTGCGGCGCCTCGGCCAATGAAGCCGTGTTCCTCGCCTTCCTCAAGCCCGGCGATACCATCATGGGCATGAGCCTGGCCGAAGGCGGCCACTTGACGCACGGCATGCCGCTCAATATTTCGGGCAAGTGGTTCAACGTGGTCTCCTATGGCCTCAATGAGAAGGAAGAGCTGGACTACGACGCCATGGAGAAGAAGGCGCACGAGACCAAGCCCAAGCTGATCATTGCCGGTGCTTCGGCCTACTCGCTGTCCATCGACTTCGCCCGCTTTGCCAAGGTGGCCAAGGACGTGGGCGCCATCTTCATGGTGGACATGGCCCACTACGCCGGCCTGATTGCCGCTGGCGAATACCCCAACCCCGTGCCCCACGCCGATGTGGTGACCACCACCACCCACAAGAGCCTGCGCGGCCCCCGTGGCGGTGTGATCCTGATGAAGGCCGAGCACGAAAAGGCCATCAACAGCGCCGTGTTCCCCGGCCTGCAGGGCGGCCCGCTGATGCACGTGATCGCAGCCAAGGCCGTGGCCTTCAAGGAAGCGCTGCAGCCCGAGTTCAAGCAGTACGCCCAGCAGGTCAAGACCAATGCCCGCATCGTGGCTGAAACGCTGACCCAGCGTGGCCTGCGCATCGTCTCCGGCGGCACGCAAAGCCATGTGATGCTGGTCGATCTGCGCGCCAAGGGCATTACCGGCAAGGAAGCAGAAGCCGTGCTGGGCGCAGCCCACATGACGATCAACAAGAACTCCATCCCCAACGACCCTGAAAAGCCGATGGTGACCAGCGGCGTGCGCATCGGCACCCCCGCGATGACGACCCGTGGCTTCAAGGACGAGGAAGCGCGCCTCACGGCCAACCTGATCGCCGACGTGCTGGACAACCCGCGCGATGAAGCCAACATCGCCGCCGTGCGCGCCAAGGTGAACGAGCTGACCGCCCGCTTCCCTGTGTATCGCTGATTGACACACCGCCAGCGCCTATGAAATGCCCCTTCTGCAACCATCCCGACACCCAGGTGGTCGAAACCCGTGTGGCAGAAGACGGCGGCTTCATCCGGCGCAGGCGCCAGTGTGGCAACTGCGAGAAGCGCTTTACCACCTATGAGCGGCCGGAAGTGAGCTTCCCCGCCATCGTCAAGAAGGATGGCCGCCGCATCGACTATGACCGCAGCAAGCTGCGCGGCTCGTTCAGCCTGGCGCTGCGCAAGCGCCCGGTCAGCATCGACAAGGTGGACATGGCGCTCGAACATGTGGAAGACAAGCTGCGCAGCCTGGGCGCCCGCGAGGTGCAGACCCATCTGATCGGCGAGCTGGTGATGACCGAGCTGCAAAAGCTCGACAAGGTGGCCTACATCCGCTATGCCAGCGTCTACCGCAGCTTCGAGGATATCGACCAGTTCAAGTCCATCGTCGATGAGGTGACCAAGCCGGCTGCGGGCAAGAAGGACACGGGCAGGAAAAAGCCCTGAGCCCCCTGCTTTCAACCCTCCAACAAAAAAGCGAACCCTCGGGTTCACTTTTTTTCATAGCAGCAGGCGTACAGCTGACGGGCTTCTAAGGCTCTTTTCCATCAAACCTCAGGGGCCTGCGCGGCAATCGGCCCAAAGCCCACCACCACATCGGCATTCTGCGCGCGGTGGCGCAGGGCATGGTCCATCAGCACCATGGCCAGCAAGGCCTCGGCAATGGGTGCAGCGCGGATGCCCACGCAGGGGTCATGGCGGCCCTTGGTGATGACTTCGGTGCTGTTGCCGTCGACATCGATCGACTCGCGCGGGCTGATGATCGAGCTGGTGGGCTTGATTGCGATGCGGATCTCGATGTCCTGCCCGGTGCTGATGCCACCCAGAATGCCGCCCGCGTTGTTGCTGCGAAAACCCTGGGGGCTGAGCGAATCACCATGGGTGGTGCCGCGCTGGGCCACGCTGTCAAAGCCCGCGCCAATCTCCACGGCCTTGACGGCATTGAGGCCCATCATGGCGTAGGCGATGTCCGCATCGAGCTTGTCGTACAGCGGCTCGCCCAGGCCCACGGGCACGCCGCTGGCGTTGACGCGAATCAACGCGCCGCAGGAATCGCCCGATTTGCGCAGCGCATCCATGTATTCCTCGTAGCGCGTCACATCGGCCACGGGGGCAAAGAACGGGTTGTCAGGCACATGCTCCCAGCTCTCGAACGGCAGGGCCACCTCGCCCACCTGCAGCATGCAGGCACGGAACTCGGTGCCAAACTTCTCCCTGAGCCACTTCTTGGCCACAGCGCCTGCCGCCACCGTGGGCGCGGTCAGGCGCGCAGACGAGCGGCCGCCGCCACGCGGATCGCGGATACCGTACTTGTGCCAGTAGGCATAGTCAGCATGGCCAGGGCGAAAGCTCTGCGCAATATTGGAGTAATCCTTGCTGCGCTGGTCGGTGTTGCGGATCAGCAGCGAGATCGGCGTGCCGGTGGTCTTGCCTTCGTAGACGCCCGAGAGAATCTCGACCTGGTCTGGCTCGTTGCGCTGCGTCACGTACTTGCTGGTACCGGGGCGGCGACGGTCCAGATCGTGCTGGATGTCTGCTTCGCACAGCGCCATGCCCGGGGGGCAGCCATCAATCACACAGCCAATGGCCGGGCCGTGGGATTCGCCGAAGTTGGTGACAGTGAATAAGGTGCCGAAGGTATTGCCGCTCATAGCCCGCCATTATGCGGGCGAAAGCAACGGCCACCAGAGAGACCGGGCAAGCCGCCAACGCAACTTGCCTGCATGCAGCACCATCTACGCCCTCCAAACGCAGGTTTTTTGCATGAAATGAGCCTTTCTCGCCCTGCCAATGCGCAGCAGTGCATCAAAAACCATAGCAATCACTGCACACAGATCAAGACCACTGCGGCGCAGCAGTGCCCGGCGGCATGGACGGGTAGCGCCACGGCATGGCCACACCACCCAGCACGCCGCTGTGGCGTACCGCAGTCAGTGCGCCGAAACCGCTGGTCAGCGTTTCGAGGTAAGGCGCTACTCGGGCTGCAGGCACTCCCTCGGCCGTATCGCCAAGCCCTTGCGGCAGCACAGGCCGCTGCCCCAGTTCCCGGAGCCACTGGGCCGTGCGCGCCAGCGATACCTGCACATGCCAGCTCCCCCCTTGCGTGGCCTGGCGGTACAGCGCGGTCTGGATGCCGAAGGCCAGCCAGAAGCCTGCGGCGTAATCCAGAATCTGCATCGGCAGCGCACGCAGGCCGCCACTGCCAACACTGGCGTTGCCACCTGCAATGCCCTCAAAAGCCTGGCCTTCCGCCCAGTTGATGCCGCTGGCCGTCTGCACCAGCGAATCGAACCCGCGCCGGTCTGCCCACGGCCCGCTGCGCCCATAGGCCGACAGGCTGGCGTACACAATGCCGGGGCGCAACTGCACCGCCTGTTGCGGGCCAAAGCCCAACGCATCCAGGCTGCCGGGATGGTAGCCCTGCAGCAGCACGTGTGCGCCGTCCAGCAGGCTGGCAAACTGGGCCTTGCCGGCGGCGGACTTCAAATCGAGCAAGGCCGAGCGCTTGCCCCTGCTCAGATCAGCAATGGCACCGATGTTGGGCAGGCCCGGGCCGTTGATCATCAGTACATCGGCGCCATGCGCAGCCAGCGTTCGCGCGGCTACCGGGCCTGAGAGGATGCGCGTCAGGTCCAGCACCCGAATGCCCGAAAGAAGCCCTGCACTCTGCAGCGCAGGCCAGGCACGCGGCGACGCTGGCTGCCCGGCATCCAACTGCGTGATCTGCACCAGCGGCTGCGCGGCCACCGCAGCGCTTTGCGGGTGGGCTGCCCATTCCTGCGGGGTGCGGGCAGCCGCCACTACCAAACCGCGCTCGGCCGCTTGCGTTTCAAAATCAATAGCATCCCACGCATTCAATGCCTGCGCTACGGCCTGTTTTGACGTCGAGGCCCCGATGGGCAAGCCCAACAGCTGCAATGCGCCATCGCGGTGGTGGTCGAAATTGGCGTGGATGCGCACCCAACCCGGCCGGCCCACCGCCGCACCGCAGGGGTACAGGCCCGAGATGGGCGACCACAGATCGGGCTGCACCCCGTCAAGGGTGAAGTACCCCGTGGTTTCTGCCAGGGCATGCGGCACCTGCACACTGGCGCAGGCAAGCGCACTGCCACTGCGCAGGCTGCCCAACTGCGCCGCTGCCAGTGTGGCTGCTGCGACGGAAGCGCCTGCGGCCACATCTACCGCAAAGCTGGAGGGGTAGCCGCTGCCATCGCCACCCAGCTGCAGCCCCTGTGCATCGAAGGCGGGGGCCCCCAACAGGCCTGCCGCATGCCACTGCTGCTGCACGGCTTGGCGAATACGGTGATGCAGCGCATCTGCAGGCGGGGTGGCGAGGGACATTTGCATTTCTGGCTCCATGGGCGAGGGCGCACGCGAATCGGTCGTGCTGGCCGCCATTGCACGCGCTGCGCCCTGCCCCGTCAATCTTGATTGGGCCAATCCATGTGGGCTAGCATGGCGCATGCCTCGCCCATCTCCCGCCGCTCATGCCCCTCTCGACGACTCCCCCTGGTTGAGCAGCCAGCAGGCCGCCGCCGTGCTGGGTGTACAGCGCGCCAGCCTGTACAGCTATGTCAGCCGTGGCCTGCTGCGCGCACAGACCCAGTCCGGCCAGCGCGGCCATGTGTATGCCCGAGCCGATGTGCAGCGCCTCGCCATCCAACGGCAATCGGTACGCAACCCGGCGCGGCTCGCCCAGTCCACGCTGGATTGGGGGACGCCGGTACTGGCATCCGCCATCACCCAGGTCGAAGGCGGCCAGCTGTACTACCGGGGCCATCTGGCGGCCTCGCTGGCCACGCATGCGAGCCTTGAGGAAGTGGCGGCATTGCTTTGGGATCAGAAAATGCCTGTCGCACTGGATGAAGAAGCGCCACCAGCTCACAAAGTGATAGCAAACTGGGACCTCCCACGCGCTCCTGCCCGGGCGCTGTCGGCCTGGTACGGTGGCACAGAAGTCCTGGAGGCCGAGATGGAACACGCCACGCTCTGGCCGCTGGCCCTGCTGCAGTGCATGGCAGAAATCCTGACCGGGCAGCCTGTCACCAACGCGGCGCAGCAACTGCATTTGCTACAAAAAACAAAGCGCCTGCGCCCACTGCATAAACGCCTGGGGCAGATATGGCAGGCAAACCCGGCCCATGCCAACATCCTGCGGCAAGCGCTGGTGTTGTGCACCGACCATGAACTCAACGCCTCCAGCTTTGCCACGCGCGTGGTGGCATCCACCGGCGCCAGCCTGCATGCGAGTGTGGGCGCAGGCCTGGCGGCGCTGTCCGGTCCCCTGCATGGCGGCATGACGGAGGTGATCGCCAGCCATTGGGAAGACTGGCACCGCGCAGGCCGCAAGGGGCTGGCTCCATCGCTGCGCAGATTGCTGGCAGACACCCGCCTGGGCACCACGCCGCACTACTGCGCAGGTTTTGGCCACCCGCTCTATCCGGCGGGCGATCCGCGCAGCCTGCACCTGCTGGCGCTTTTGGCACCCGATGCGGCGCGTGAGCAGTTGCTGCGCCAGGTGTACGAAGATACCGGCCTGCACCCCAGCCTGGATTACGCGCTGGTCGCCATCCAGCGCAGCCTGGGCCTGCCAGCGGGCGCGGCGTTTGTGCTGTTTGCCCTGGGCCGCACCGCCGGCTGGATTGCCCATGCGCTGGAGCAGCGTGCAAGCGGCCAGTTGATTCGCCCCCGGGCACGGTATGTGGGCCAGCCGCCCATAGACAGCAGCGGTACACATGCTGCACAGCGCCCTCCCGGCCGCGTCATCCGCTTCTGAGCGCAGGCCGGGCTGCAAACAGGCATGAAAAAGCGGCCTTGCGGCCGCTGTCTGGCTGAATGCTGCGGATGAGCGGACTGTTGCCGCGCCACAACGTCAGTCGGCTTCGCCTTCCACCGGCCAGTCGCGGATATAGGCCTTGAGCATCTTGTTCTCGAAGTTCTGGCTGTCCACCACGGCCTTGGCCACATCGTAGAAGCTGATCACGCCCATCAGCATTTTCTTGTCCATTACCGGCATGTAGCGCGCATGGCGGTCCAGCATCATGCGGCGTACCTCGTCCATGTCGGTCTCCATGGTGCAGGTCAGCGGCGCATCATCCATCACGCTACGCACCAGAGTGTTTCCAGCGGAACCGCCGTTGCCCACGATGGCAACAATCACTTCGCGGAAAGTCAGCATGCCCACCACGTCACCGTGCTCCATCACCACCAGCGAACCAATGTCTTTCTCGGACATGGTCTGGATGGCGTCGGAGAGCGGGTCATTCACGCTTGCGGTGTAGAGGGTATTGCCTTTGAGGCGCAGGATGTCACTGACTTTCATGCTCGTCTCCTTCAAGATCTCCAGCAGATGCATGCCCTGGCTGGCGCTCGGTGGAAGTGGATGCGGCCACCCAACGCTTGCGCGACAGGGCTGCCAGCAATGGTTCGTTAAATATAGCCGACAATCCCCACCCAGAATGACAATCTGATGGAGATCTGCCATGCCCGGCTATTCAGACCCCGGTTTTGACACCCTGAGCCTGCACGCAGGCGCCCAGCCCGATCCGGCCACCGGCGCACGTGCCGTGCCCATCCACCTGACGACCTCGTTCGTCTTCGAATCCAGCGACCACGCCGCCAGCCTGTTCAACCTGGAGCGGCCCGGCCATGTCTACAGCCGCATCAGCAACCCGACCAATGCCGTGCTGGAGCAGCGCGTATCTGCCCTCGAAGGCGGCGTGGGAGCCATTGCCGTGGCCAGCGGCCAGGCGGCGCTGCATCTGTCGATTGCCACACTGATGGGCGCGGGCAGCCACATCGTGGCCAGCACCGCCCTGTATGGCGGCTCGCAGAACCTGCTGCATTACACGCTGCGGCGCTTCGGCATCGAAACCACTTTCGTCAAACCCGGCGACATCGACGGCTGGCGCGCCGCCATTCGCCCCAATACCAAGCTTTTCTTTGGCGAAACCGTGGGCAACCCGGGGCTGGATGTGCTGGACATTCCGACCGTGGCACAGATTGCCCATGAGGCAGGCGTGCCGCTGCTGGTGGATTCCACCCTTACCTCGCCGTGGCTCATCAAGCCCTTCGCACATGGTGCAGACCTCGTCTACCACTCGGCCACCAAGTTCCTCTCGGGCCATGGCACGGTGATTGGCGGCATCGTCGTGGATGGCGGCAGCTTCGACTGGGAAAAGAGCGGGCGCTTCCCCGAATTGACCGAGCCCTACGACGGCTTTCACAACATGGTGTTCACCGAAGAAAGCACGGTGGGCGCCTTCTTGCTGCGCGCGCGCCGCGAAGGCCTGCGCGACTTCGGCGCCTGCATGAGCCCGCACACCGCCTGGCTGATCCTGCAAGGCATCGAGACCCTGCCACTGCGCATGGAGCGCCACATGCGCAACACCGAAAAGGTGGTGCAGTTCCTCGCCAGCCACCCGTTGGTAGGCCGCGTGGGCCACCCGATGCTGGAGTCGCACCCCTCCCATGCGCTCGCGCAGAAGCTGCTGCCGCGCGGCGCGGGCTCGGTGTTCAGCTTCGACATTGCCGGCAACCGCAACCAGGGCAAGAAATTCATCGAAACGCTCAAGGTCTTCAGCCACCTGGCCAATGTGGGCGACTGCCGCTCGCTGGTCATCCACCCGGCCAGCACCACGCATTTCCGCATGACCGACGAAGCGCTGACCCAGGCGGGCATCGGCCAGGGCACGATCCGCCTGTCGATCGGGCTGGAAGATGCAGACGACCTGATCGACGACCTCAAGCGCGCCCTCAAAGCCGCAGAAAAGGCTGCTTGATGGAAATCAAGCACGCCCTGCAGATCCGCAGCTTTGCAGCCACTGATACCGAAGCCGTGATCGGCCTGTGGAACGACTGCGGCCTGACCCGCCCTTGGAACGACCCGCACAAGGACATTGCACGCAAGCTCAGCGTGTCGCCCGAGCTCTTTCTGGTCGGCACCGACGGAGCCGGGCAATTGATTGCCAGCGTAATGGTGGGCTACGACGGCCATCGCGGCTGGATCAACTACCTGGCCGTTCACCCCGGCTGCCAGCGCCAGGGCCATGCGCGCCGCCTGATGGAGCGGGCCGAGCAATTGCTGACCGAGCGCGGCTGCCCCAAGCTGAACCTGCAGGTACGCGAAGGCAACGAGGCGGTGATCGCCTTTTACGAAAGCCTGGGCTACAGCAATGACAAGACCGTGTCGCTGGGCAAGCGGCTGATTGCGGATATCTGACCACGAGATACCGCACAGGAATCTGGAGACCGAAATGCATATCCAAGTACAGGGCGCAGACATATATGCCTATACCGGCGGCAAGGCGTTCGACGCCGCCAGGCCCACCGCCATCTTCATCCATGGCGTGCTGTGTGATCACAGCGTGTGGGCCCTGCAAAGCCGCTATCTCGCCAACCACGGCTGGAACGTGCTGGCCATTGATCTGCCGGGCCACTGCAAGAGCGGCGGCAAGGCGCCTGCCAGTGTGGAGGAAGCCGCCACCTTCATCGGCCAGATGATGGACGCCGCAGGCCTGCAGAAGGCCGCCTTGATCGGCCACAGCTGGGGCAGCCTGATTGCCATGCAGGCAGCTGCCCAGTTGGGCGCGCGGGTCAGCCACCTCGTATTGGTAGGCACCGCTGCCCCCATGAAGGTATCGCCCGTACTTCTGGATCTGGCGCAAAGCGCGCCGGACCAGGCCATTGCCATGGTGCAGACCTTCTCGCGCGCCACCTTGTCGCCACCCAACGGCGCGGGCAGCTGGGTGTTCGGCGCGGGCACGGCACTGGGCCGCCGCGTGCTGGCCAGCAATGGTGACACCAACCTGCTGTATACCGGTTTTGTCGCCTGCGACGGCTACAGCGGCGGAGAAGCTGCCATGACGGCCGTCAATTGCCCTGTTCTGTTTGTGCTGGGTGAGCAAGACCAGATGACCCCTCCCAAGGCGGCCAAAGGCCTGATCGATGCAGCCAAGGCGGCTGGCAAGTCCGTGCAGGTGCGAACGATTCCCAACGGGCACAACCAGATGATGGAATCTCCCGATCCAACGCTGTTTGCAATTCGGGATTTCCTTCAGTTTTAAGCAATAATTTTGATAGCGAGATACCACACCTGTATCGGCGGTAAGCAGTGGTAAGGAGAGCCATTTTTTAGAGCGCAAATCGCGCAGAATGCGCTAGCCTATGGCCTATCGCTGCATCGGGGCGCAAAGCGCATGCCACAACGCAGCACGAACGCTACCAGCCATGCTTGATACCGCCCTTCCCAGTCTTTTGCAGCATTGTCACGCCCTGCCGTGGCATCTGTTGCAGCCTCGCCAGCCCGTGGACACCGAGCGCTGGAACGAGGCCTGGGCAGATGCGCTGGGCCAGTTGCACGAATTCGCCAGCCACGGTTACTACGGGCTGGACATGCAGGACCTGGCCCCCGGCAGCCAGCAACAGGCCTGGGATGACTGGCGCGATGCCGTGCGCCAGGCGCTGCGCCTGCCCGAGTTGGCCTACACCCGGGGCCTGTCTCTCACCAGCCTGGAAGCCCTGTTCGAACACGTGCTGCATTGCTGCAATGAATTTGCCAGCATGGCACGCAGCGCTAACGAGAAGGGTCTCGCCCACCACCACACACTGGAGGTCGCGGGCCAGGATTACGCCAGTGCGGTTCAACTGCTGGCTTTTCCGGTGCTGCTGGAGCGCCAGGAACTGATTCCGCCCATCGTGCAGCGCCTGCTGGACAACCAGTGCGACCGCCTGCTCGATTACCTGAGCGCCGCCGCCTGCGACAAGACCGAAGCCGTGGAAGCGCTGTTCTGCCCCGAGCCCTACGCGGCCCTCACGCCGTTCTTCGAACAGTTGGAGGTATACGGCGCGCCCTTGCAGGCCTACCTGCAACAGGCCTATCCAGCCACGGCAGATACTCTGTCGCCCGCCTCGTGGACCGACATTGCCAACCACCACTGGGCCTGGGAAGTTGCAGCCCTGGTGGTGCTGTACGACCTGAACGACAATGCCTTTGCGGCGCACCCGCGCTATCCGGCCGACATGGTGGCATTTGCGCGCCATCGGCTGGATGCCAGCTACCCGCAATTCTTGCGCGCCTGATTTTTCCTGCTTTCGCAGATTTCAGGCTGCTGCGCGCTCTACCTCCTGCACCTCTCGCGCCTCCAGCGCACCGGGGCGGCGCTCCAGCAGATCGATCAGCATGACGTGATCGAGCCCGCAGTGCCACCACAGGGGCTCGGTGGCTTCGTTGCAGTCCAGCAGCAGCGCCGTCATCAGCGGCTGCGCACGCGTGGCAGCGGGCTCCACCAGCAGCACGTAGCGGGCATCGCTGTCGCTGCTCTGGCCCTGCTGTTCCGCGCTGGTGACGCGGCCCTCCACATCCACCACGGCGCCCACCCAGTCCAGCTGGGCCAGCACATCCAGCGCGCGGTGCAGTTGCACATCCTCCACCTTCAATTGCGCTGCCAGCTGGTGCAGGTACAACCCCTTCTCGGGCTGGTAGCGCATGGGATTGAGGGCGTGCAGGCACTCGATGGCGAGCTGAAAATCCCAGCTCTGCGCCGTGGGCAGGCGGGCCACGCCCGCCAGCAGGCTGGGCAGATAGGCAGCCACCACGGCGCCCAGCAGCACGATCACCCAGGCAACATAGATCCAGATGAGCAAGATGGGCAACGTAGCGAAGGTGCCGTAGATCGTGGAATACGTGGGCACGTTGGCCAGGTACAGGGCGAGAATCTTCTTGGCCAGCTCGATCCCGATCGCCACAAACACGCCGCCAGCCAATGCGTCGCGCCAGCGCACATGGGTATTGGGCACATAGCGGAACATGGCTGTCACCCCCGCCGCCAAAAGCACGAACTCCAGCGAATCGAAAGCGAGGCGAATCAGGTACGGCAGCTCGCCCATGGCACTGCGCGAAGCGGCCATCACCGACGACGTCAGCGCCAGGCTGGCGGCCAGCAGCAGCGGCCCCAAAGTGATGGCGGCCCAGTAGATGAGCACGCGCTGGCCTAGCGGTCGGAGCTTGCGCACCCGCCAGATGTTGTTGAGCGTGCGGTCCATGGTGAGAATCAGCGCCAGCGCCGTGGCCAGCAGGAAACTCAGGCCCGCCATGCCCAGGCGGCTGGCCTTGCTGGCAAACTGGGTGATGTAGCCCAGCACCTGGCTGGCGATGCTGCTGGGGATCAGGCTCTCGACCAGCCAGCGCTGCAGTTGCGCCTCCATCTGCGAGAACATCGGAAACGCGGTGAACAGCGCCAGCGCCACCGTCATGAACGGCACCAGTGCCAGGGTGGTGGTAAAGGTCAGGCTGCTGGCCGTCAGACCCAGGCGGTCTTCGCCAAAACGCCTGCGCAGGGTATCGACCGTATTGCCCCACGGAAAATCAGCCAGCGCCTGCCACCAGCGCTCTGGCCTGGTGGCCATGGAATCCGTCGCCCTCGATGCCGTGTTTTTCTCTTCTGTGCCGTACATGCCGATATGATGCCAGTTTCACACCACGCACCATGCCTTCCGCACCTTCGAATCTGCCTGATTTGGTAACGCCCGCCGCAGCGCCTGGCGTGGCGCGGCTGTCTCGCACACTTGCAGTGGTGTCGCTCCTGGGTCTCGTGGTGCTGTCCGTGGCGTGGGAGCTGTGGATCGCGCCGCTGCGCCCCGGTGGCTCGTGGCTCGTCATCAAGGCGCTGCCGCTGTGCATACCGCTGGCAGGGCTGCTCAAGCACCGCATGTACACCTACCGCTGGGTCAGTCTTCTGGTGTGGCTGTACTTTACCGAAGGTGTGGTGCGCGCATTTGGTGATGCGCCGCCCAGCCGCTGGTGCGCGATGGCCGAGATCGCGCTGTGCCTGCTGCTGTTTGCCGCCTGCGTTCTGCATGTCAAGGGTCGCCAGAAAGCCGTGCGGCCTGCCGAATAACCGGGCGGACCATCGTCCCGCTGAACGCATTTTGTTTTTGGATATTTGTTGAGACCAAGCCATGACCGATCTGATTGCCAGCCTGCGCCGCATTGTGGGCGAAAACCATGTACTGACTGATGGCGACCTGAGCGCCTACGAACAGGACTGGCGCCGCCGCGAGCACGGCAAGGCCCTGGCCGTGGTGCGCCCCGGCTCCACCGAGGAAGTGGCTGCCGTGGTCAAGGCCTGCGCCGCCAATGGCACCGCCATCGTGCCGCAGGGTGGCAACACCGGCCTGGTGGTGGGATCAACCCCCGATACCTCCGGCACGCAGGTGGTGCTGAACCTGGGCCGCATGAACACCGTGCGTGCGCTGGACAAGGACAACCTGACGATCACGGTCGATGCGGGCTGCATTCTGCAAAGCCTGCAGGAGCGCTGCGAGAAAGAAGGCTTTCTCTTCCCACTGTCGCTGGCGGCCGAAGGCAGTTGCACCATTGGCGGCAATCTGGGCACCAATGCAGGTGGCACGCAGGTGGTGCGCTACGGCAATACGCGCGAGCTGTGCCTGGGCCTGGAAGTGGTCAACGCCCAGGGAGAAATCTGGAATGGATTGAAAGGCCTGCGCAAGGACAACACCGGCTACGACCTGCGCAACCTCTTCATCGGCAGCGAAGGCACCCTGGGGGTGATCACGGCCGCCACGATGAAGATCTACCCCATGCCCGCCAGCCAGCTCACCGCCTGGGCCGCACTGCCGTCGTTTGAAGCGGCAGTACAACTGCTGGGCCTGGCCCACCAGTACCTGGGCGCGGGTCTTACGGGCTTCGAGGTGATGAACCGCTTTGCACTGACCCTGGTGGACAAGCACATGCCGCAGCTGCGCGTGCCCTTTATCGACAACCCCGATTTCCCATACGCCGTGGTGCTGGAGAACTCCGACAGCGAATCCGAGGCACACGCCCGCGCACGCTTTGAGGCGCTGATGGAGGCCGCGTTCGAGCAGGAAATCGTGCTGGACGCCGTCGTGGCCGAAAACCTGGGCCAAGCCCACAACCTGTGGCACATCCGCGAGAGCATTCCACTCGCGCAGGTGGAGGAAGGCCTGAACATCAAGCACGACATCTCGGTGCCAATTTCACGCATTCCAGCCTTTGTGGAACACGCCACCGCCGTGCTGGCGCACAAGGTGCCGGGCATGCGCCTGGTGAACTTTGGCCACCTGGGAGACGGCAATCTGCACTTCAATGTGCAGGCCCCCGAGGGCATGGACCCCAAGGCATTCCTTGAGGCGCGCGAGCACGAGATCAACCACATCGTCTACGACGCTGTTGCCAAGTTTGGCGGCTCCATTTCGGCAGAGCATGGCATTGGCACCCTGAAGGCAGCCACCCTGCCCGATTACCAGTCGCCGGTTGCGCTGTCCATGATGCGCGCCATCAAGCAGGCGCTTGACCCGCACGGCATCATGAACCCCAACTGCATGCTGGCCCGGCAGTCTTGATTCGCATCAATAACCCAGCAGGAGCGATGGCGCATCGCCGGGTATTGCCCTGCATGCCCCGCCCTCATTGGGCAGCGGGCATGCGGATTAGGAAGCCGGCGCACTCAGCGCGTTGGAGATCATGGTGTTGACATCCTTGGGCCAGAGAAAGGACGCGCCGGGGTCTTGCACCACACGCGGCTGACCGTCCTGCAACCACCAGATGCGCATGGTATTGGTCTGCGCGTCCAGCGCCACGGCGGCGGCGTTGCTGCCGCCCTCATGCTTGCGATTGCCGGTAATGAAGTAGACCGATCCTTCCTTCTGCAAGGGGCCCGCCACCTCCAGATTCCGCATGAAAACCGGCGCCTGCGTACCCAGCAGGTGTTGCAGGCGCGCCGCCATCACGCCACGCTGCAAAAATGGCGCATCGCTTTGGTACTTGCCCACCTGGCCCTGCAACTGCCCGTAGGCCTGCTGGCCATCGGTCGCCTGGGCAGCGGGCGCCCCTCCCGGCCCGCTCTGGCAGCCCGCCAACGCCAATACAGCCGCAAAGCCCCATGCCCTATACCCGATGTGCCCTTGCATCCACATACCTCGCCTTTCAAATGTTTTTCACAAATGTTCTGGAATTCCAGCGCTTGTCCAATCAGCGCTTGAAGCTATTAAAAAAATAGCAATGAACTTGTTCGAACTCAAAGCCGCGCCAAATCTGCATGCCTGCAGCCGTGCAACAGGCCTGAACAGAGAAAACTGGCACACTATACGATTAGTTGTCTCTGTAACCAACTATGGCCTTCCTGCACTGCATAGCTGCAGGGGAAAGCGGCCATCGCGTAAAGTACGGGCATTGTGCCCAGGCCTGCATGGTGCAGCACCCGGCCATGGCCCCTGGGCCAGCCGCTGAAACCATGCCCGGGCCGGCAACCCTCTTGAGAACCGAATGAAGCAATACCTCCAACTCGTGCAGGACATTCTGGACCACGGTTCGTGGCAGAACAATCGCACCGGCATCCGCACCCTCAGCATGCCAGGCGCCAGCCTACGTTTTGACCTACAGCAAGGCTTTCCCGCTGTCACCACCAAAAAGCTGGCATTCAAATCTGCCATTGGCGAGATGGTGGGTTTCATGCGCGCATGCCGCAGTGCTGCGGATTTCCGGGCGCTTGGCTGCAAGGTCTGGGATCAGAACGCCAATGAGAACAAGGCATGGCTGGCCAACCCCTATCGCCTGCAGGAAGACGACCTAGGCCCCGTGTACGGCGTGCAATGGCGTCAGTGGCCTGCCTACAAACTGATTGATCTGGCTCAACCCCAGGGCGCCGCACAGATTGCCGATGCCTTGGCCAAGGGTTACCGCCAGATTGGGGAAGTGGACGAAGGCGGTGTGCCGCATGCCGTGCTCTACAAGGCCGTTGACCAGTTGCGCCAGTGCCTGGACACCATCATGAACGACCCCGGCAGCCGCCGCATTCTGTTCCATGGCTGGAACTGGGCGCAGTTGGAAGAAATGGCCCTGCCGCCCTGCCACCTGCTCTACCAGTTTCTCGTCAACCAGCAGGCGGGCGAGATATCGCTGTGCCTCTACATCCGCAGCAACGATGTGGGCCTGGGCACGCCTTTTAACCTGACCGAGGGCGCAGCGCTGCTGCACCTGGTGGGACGCCTGACCGGCTACAAACCGCGCTGGTTCACCTATTTCATCGGTGATGCCCACATCTACGAAAACCACCTGCCCATGCTGCAGGAACAACTGCAGCGCGAGCCCTTCCCCGCGCCACAGCTGGTGCTGTCCGACCGCATTCCAAGCTATGCAGAAACCGGCCGTTACGAGCCAGAATGGCTGGAGAAAGTGGAGCCCGGCGACTTCCGCCTCGAAGGCTACCAGCACCATGCGCCGCTGACGGCGCCCATGGCGGTATAGGCCTTTTCAGCGCCAATCGCATTCACCCCGCTGGTTGACAGGACCTGCGGGGTTTTTCATTTCTGCACCGCCTCGCAAGCCCTGGCCTCTGGAGCCGTGCGGCCTGAGCGGCCCTCCATACCACGTACTTTTGCGACACGGATTGCAGGCATGGAGGCGCACGTCCTACAGCCAGCAAGACACCATGGCGTCACCCTTTGGGTTCATACACCGCAAGGAGATCTTCCAATTTTGATGGAAGGAGCAAACATGAACAGCGCCCTTTTCATGGCGAACAAGCCGCAGCCCGAAGACGAGGAAATGGACCCCGTGGGCGAGCCCGATCCGGTGCAGGAGCCAGCCCTGCCCGCAGACGGAGACGACCCGGCCCATCCGCCCTTTTCGCCAGACCGCGAGCCCGATATTCCGCAGGATCCGGAGTCCGAGCGGGTGGTGCAACCTGAACCGGTGGGGCCATGACTGCATGACAGCGTGGCTGCCGATGGCGGATGTTCAGGCTCTGCCCACGAGGCCGACGCATCAACCTCAAGGCGTGATGAATCACGGCAGTATCAACCCGATAACTGGAAAGTGCCCCTATGACCGAACCCAGCAAACCATCCAACCCCAAGACAGGTTTTGGCCAATTTGCCAACAAGCGATTCGCCATCCTGCTTGCCATCGTCATCGCATTTCTGATGGTCGCGATCTGGGTGCCGTTCTGATCGCGCCTGCCTTGCCGATGCCTATTCTTGTCGTGTGACCTGGATCCGGGCCTTGTCGAACAGTCCGTCAACAGCCTTGGCTGCAACGCCCATGGGCCCGAAGACGCTGGACATCCGCCCGGAAGGGTCAACACCGTCAACACCACCACGGCAGCCAGGAGGAAATAGCCATGCCAACCCCCATCGCACCACCGCAGCCACCGGTACCGCCTCCCATGCCGGAGCCGGCAAAACCTGAGCCCATTGACCCGCCCGACAGTACCTTGCCTATCGAAGAGCCCCAGAAAGCGCCGCCTGTGAAAGACCCCGAACCCGTGTAGCGGGCCATGAAGCGTCTTCGCCATCCGTTCCATTTGTATCCGGGCCACGCTCCTACACCCAGTCACCGCGAAGCGTCGTACTGTAGTTCCAATCTCGTTATTTACAAAAAGGAGTCCCATGTTGTTCAAATCCAAACAGCCCAGCCTGTCCGCAGTGCAAGACGATCTGGCCAAGCTGGTCGATGATGTTCGAGCCTTGCTCTCTGTCAAGGAATTGGATGCCATTCCCGAAATCAGAGGCGTGCGCCAGCGCATCGATGAAGGGCTCGCGAGCGCCAAGGATTCTGCCGAGCAAGTGCTGCAACAAACCCGGCACGCCGCAGCCTGTGCAGACCAGTACGCGAAGGATGAGCCATGGCGGATTGCCGGTGCGGCACTTGCGGTGGGGGCATTGGTCACCTATGTCATGTGCCGACGTTGACGCATTTCTACGCGCAGGTGCGGACTCCTTGCAGAGCAGGCACCTGAAGACTGTTTTCCGTGGACGCACGCCGGTTGGCTCCGCGTCCGTGGATGAGTGCTGCCCCATGCGGGGCATGTGAGAAGCACAAACTTCGTAACTTCTCGGAGGAGCCGACGATAGGCTGGTGGTGCAGACAAGCATGTGCACCATCAACGCTTTGAGCACAAGGAGGCTGCCATGCAGACCTTGACCGTAACCCCCAAGATGCGCGCCTTTGTAGGCGGCGCATTCTACCCAACAGGTTTCTCGCTTGTCATGTACCCATCGGAAGATGAGGCCTTGGAGATTGCACGCCGGCTTACTGACCACCTGTTTCGCATTGACGATATTTTTCTGGTACCGCCCCAGGTTGTGCTGCAGGAGATCGCGCCCACGGTAGATGCGTCCAACAAACCGTTGCCATCGATGGGCTCAGACGGCTCCATTGCGCGCAGCCTGGTGGAGCTTGCCGAGCAAGGCCATGTCGGCCTGCTGATACGCACTGCGAATGACCAGGAGATCAATGCATTGCGCGGAGTGATTGCCAACAGCAACTACTCCTTTGCCAAGGCATACCACTCGCTGGCCATTGAGGATTTGTAGCCTTCGCGGAACTTCATTTGGCATTTCACGCAACCGGAGAGAAGCGATGAGCCCCATCTTTATCGGCATACATGCGCTGGGCAGCAAACAATCGCCCATACCCCGCACGCCCAAGAAGCCCAAGCCCGGAGGAAGCCCCCCCGCAGACGATAACCCGTCCCAACTGCGGATTTGAAACGCACTGTGCGCTGGCAGATAAAGGACAGCTACGGGTAGCGTAATTTATATATGACCGCACACCTGCAAATGAAAAAACCCGTATGCCGAAGCATACGGGTTTATGTCATTGGTCGAATGGCGTCTTAAAACCATATTAACAAAACCATTGATTTACAAGAACTAAATCAAGTTAGAAAATTGTTGGCATACACGCTGGCATACATGACTTTCGGCCTATGCGCAAAAATGACTACTTGTTGCCCATGCACAGAATTTCATCGCGGCTTAGAGCAGACTCGTATCTCCTACAACTCTCGGATTTCTGCTTTCGGCTGCTCCGCGTAATCCATGAACTTGGCCCTGAACGGCAGCAATCGCCAACATCGGTCACTGAGTTCCGGCTGTTCTGAGCGTCCGCTTCATTCTCGGTGCGGCAACTCGATTGCCCAGCTCGTCGCGTACCGCCTCGGATGACCGCTTCTGAGCACCACAACAGGCTCATGTCAACCCACTGCTGTCGTTCGAGCCTCGTAGGCCAATGTCATCGATGCAGCGATTGCTGCCTGCCGAGTCCGTGACATGAATGTCTACCGTCGCCAAGTAGCAGCCACCTCGAGTACCTCGTCCGGAGTCCTCCAATGGCTGCGTTCATGTGAACAGCAGTCAGAGGGTTGTGAACTATCTATAAACCGCTGGCTGACTCAGTTACTTTTTGCTGGATGAAAATGCAGCCATGACAAGTAAAAAGCAAATTGACAGCGATCTGCAGGCAGCCTTCCTTGGCGTGAAAGCTCTAAGCAATGATTTGTACGTTGAGGAGTTGGCTGGCTATGAAGATGAGCTCAAAGATTCGCTGAATCAGGACGCAGATGATGCACTGCTGTGTGTCTTTGCTGATCGTGGGGAGGTCGCAATGATGGTGGTTGAGCCAGGTGGCACGATTTACAGAAATGAAAAGGCAGTTGCCAAATTGCGGGCGATGCTTCCGAATACCCTTGATGTCAATTTGCAGGTATTGCTCCCAATGTTCTCCGCTGATATCAGCCGGGGGGACTTCGGTGTAGCTGGAATTAAATGGTTGCCAGCGCAGAGTACGTAAAGTGTGAACTGGGATTGCCGCGTTACTTCTTTAGGGCTGCTGTTTGAATTGAAAAATTGGGACAGCAGCTTCCACCAAGTCCGGTGTGATTCAAAGTGGCAGCTCTTGGGAGTGATACTGACTGGGGCAGTGTCGCTGAATGACAGCCTGCGCATATGAGGACGGTAAGAATCCAGTACGCGAACAGGCTCAGGGCCTTGACGAAACTAAACAACGCCAAGTCAAGCTGCCAGTGCCTCCCACCTCAGGCGCTGCCTCCACAGTGGTTACCTTGTCCAGCCTGCCCTACTTCCGCATCTACCCTCTGCGCGCAGTCGAGACCCCGCCCCGCCCGCACTCTTAATGTATCGCTTTCGTCGATACCGCCGACACCGGCGCTTTCCAGCGCTGGTGCGGCCTCGCGGGGCGGTTTTGCCCCTTTGGTAAGTGTCGGGATTCGACGGGAAATGATGATGGCCCCGCACGAAAAGCTTGCGCATCTTTTGGCGAGGCATCTGCGTTGCCGGAAAAGGCGCTGCTTTCTGTGAGAAACGCAGTCACAACCTGTGCAACGTGACTTGTCCCTGCCTCAAAAGCACTATTGAGGCATGGAAAAGAAGACCTCCACCGCAGCCACAAAATTTCCGCTGATTTCGCAGCTGCCAAGTCCGTACCACGACCGCCTGCTGCAAATCAATGTTGTGCAGCAACTGACGGGGGCTGGCCGCCAAACCATCTACCGCTGGATGGACAGTGGCGCATTTCCGCTGGCAGTTCGTGTGCACGGCAAGCGCATTGCCTGGAAAGAATCCGAAATCAATGCTTGGATCGACAGCCGCCCACGTGCCGATCTGCCATCTGCAAAGGAAGCGAAATGACAGCCCAGGAAAACAGGGCAAGCCGTTTCTTCATTCGCTGCCCGCATTGTGAAGCTCAGGCCAAGGTGCGCACCAGCAAGCAAGAAACCAGAACCATGCGCAGCTTGATATGTCGATGCACCAACGTGCTGTGCAATTTCACTTTCGTGGCGAGCTTTGAGGCTATTCAAACCATATCGCCATCGGCTATGCCGCATGCAGAAGTAGACCTACCCAGTAGCGACTACGCCATTGCATTGCTAAGAAAAGAAGCGCTTGCTGCCTACAAAAAGCCGGTGAGAAAAGAAACCGATACACAGAGAAATTCCATTAAGCCCATTGCAGCGATGCAGCCTCAAGCCAGCAGCCAGGCACACCTACCGCAGTGGCATTCGTTGATTCACTACACCGTCACCCCTAAACAGGAGCGCACATGACCACCCATCGCCTGAACGACCAGAAATACAGCCTTAAAGGCGCAGCCCAATGCAGCGACAAAAACGGACGCAAAACCAGCACCCTGGAAGTCCTGGCAGGCGCCAATGGCGCGAATTTCTCCAGCGAAAGTGCCCCCAGCCATGCGCAGGTGGTGCTGCAGGAGGGGAGCGGCCCAAATGCAGTGCCCATCGCCTACTTCACTACCGAGCAAGCCCGCCAACTGGCCACGGCGCTAAACGCTGCTGCCGGCGGCCATGACGCCGTTCAACTGGCCGACTGCTAACTCCCTTGAAAACCGCACCAACCAAGCCATGACCACTACACATACCCCTGCCAACGCCTTTACCCAGGAAGCCGAAGAAGCCAAAACCACTTGGCTGGATGCGCAGGCCCGCCTGAGGGCTGCGCGCGAAGCGTTCAACACCGGCGCCGTGGTTCGCTTGAAAGAGATTTTCAGCAACCAGGACTCCTTGAAAGCCAAGCTGGAAGCCGCCCGTCTGGAGCGAGAAAAGGCCGAGTCCGAATTCAAATCCGCATTCGAGGCCGCCGGGTTTGAAAAAACTGCAGCGGTGCAAAAAATCCTCAACAAAAAGAACGACGCCATTGCCATTTGTGAAGAGCTGGAACGCGCTATTGCCAGCATGAGCGCCGAGTGTGCTGAGCACCAGCCGCTATTTATGCAGGCCAGCATCGAGGCTGAAACGTACCAGGCAGCCCATGGTTCTGCCTTTTCTGCAGGCGCGCGGTTTCATGCGTTTGCACTGCTGGAAAAACACGGGCCTGCAATGGCCGACGCACTTGCATTGATTCGCAATGTGCGATCTGGCAACGCAGCGATCGAGGTTGACATAGGCCCATCACAGGGGTTCAGCCCAGAGACCGCCCGGATCACCCTTGAAAGCCGGATGGACGTATTGCTGAGTCCGCTGCGTAGCAAGTCCATGAAAGCTCCCAGTGGCATCACCCAGCCCATTGTCGATGCCATCGGCACGCTCGACCTCGGGCCGATGAAAGGTCGCAAATTGCTCACCCCTGCCGACCATCACAAGATCAGATTCGCAGCCCAAACCCGAACCGCCTGAGCACCGCTCTACCTCACCTCTACCAAACCCTTCAACAACGGAAACAACACCATGACCGATATCGCAACCAGCCAGACCCAAACTCTCGAAGGCGAAGAAATCATCAATGGCCGTCCTGCTCGTGCCATCACGCTGCAGCAGCCGATCACTCGTGGCGCGCAAGTCATCACCAAGGTGCATGTGCGCAAGCCCAAAAGCGGCGAGCTACGCGGCATCGACCTGGGTGCCATGCTCAACGCCAATGCCGACGCCATCATGCAAGTTCTGCCCCGCGTGACGGAGCCACTTCTGGTGAAGCACGAGGTGGAAAACCTTGACCCTGCCGACCTGCTCATGCTGGGGATGGCGTTGGTCAGTTTTTTCGTGCCGAAGGCAGAGCTGCAATAGCACTGCCAAAACACATTGAGGAGGCAATGGCAGACATTGCCTTCGTCTTCCACTGGCTGCCCAGCTGCATGGATGCCATGGAGCTGGACGAACTAGTAGGCTGGCAGCAGTTGGCCGTACAGCGCTTCAACACCGTCAACGCACCGCCTGAGCGAAAGAGCTAAGATGCCCCTTCATGAATCCACTGCTGTTTTTTGCAGGCATTGCTGCGTACTACAAGCTGGAAGAAGTGCTGGCCGAGCGCGAGACCGCGCAAACCAAACGCGATCTGGCCTTGATCCATTTGCGCGCGCGGGCCGAGCAGTTGCAACAAGAACTGGAAGATATGCAGTTCGACCAGACCCTGCAGCCCAGCCGGCACAGCGCCAAGCAGCTGTGCGCTGCCCAGCAGCGTGCAGACCGCGCGCAAGAAGCACTGCTGATGGCAGAGACTGGCAGCTCTCTGCGCTAAACCGCCTGGCACGCTGTGGGGTGTGCCATGGCTGACAAACTGCGCCTCGAAGTGCTGTTTGCGGCTGTTGACAAAGTAACCGGCCCGCTCAAAGCCATCCAAACCGGCAGCCGTGCTACCGCCAAAACTTTGGGCGAAGCCGAGCTGGCCTTGAAAAAACTGCAGCAGCAGCAACGCCTGCTGCAAAGGCTGGATGATGCCAAGCCTGATTTGATCCGCGAGCGCGACAAACTGCGCATGCTCAAAGAACAGCTGTCTGCCATGCGCGTGCAAGGCATTGCCAGCAAAAAGCAGCTGGACAGCAAAGAAAAGGAAGTTGCCCAGCAGGCGGCTGCCTACGAGCGTCAACGTGTTGCTGTCATGCGCTTACGCTCTGAAGTGACGGCCCTTGGCTTGGGCAGTGCATCCCAAGCCCAGGCCAAGCTGGCTACCAGCATTGGCGCCGCCAACACCCAGATTGACGCCCAGCGTCACAAGCTCGAACAGCAGCGCCAGGTAGAAACGCGCTTGGCCGCTCTGCGCGAGAAGCACGGCGCCACCATGATGAAACTGGCCAAATGGGGCGGCGCAGCCGTAGGCGCGCAGATGGCCGGGCAAAAAATGAGCGGCTGGGTCAAGCACCCGGTGCAAGAATTTACGGACGCCGAACAGGCCCGTACTCAGCTGCAAGTAGCCTTCATGACCAAAGACGGCGGCGCATCGGCAGAACTGCGGCAAATCACCGACCTGGCCCAACGGCTGGGCGACCGCCTGCCCGGTACCACTTCCGACTTCATCAACATGATGACCGCGCTCAAAAAGGAAGGCATGAGCGCCAAAACCATCCTGGGGGGCCTGGGGGAGGCATCGGCCTACCTTGCCGTCATGCTGGAAGAAACGCCTACGGAAGCGGCTAAGTTCGGCGCCAAGATGCAAGACGCCCTACAGGCTACCGAATCCGAGATGATGGGCATCCTCGACATGCTGCAGCGCAGCCACTACGCCGGCGCAGACGCGCGCTACATGCTGGCCGGCTTCGGCAACATGGCGCCGGTGCTCAATATCATCAAGAAAAAGGGTATGGAGGCGATGAAAACGCTCTCGCCCATGATGGTGATGATGAACCAGGCCGGCATGACCGATGGCGGCAGTGCTGGCAATGCCATCCGCAAGGTGTACCAGTACACGATGGATGCCAAAAAGCTGGCTAAGGCCAATGAGGCCGTCAAGAAGGCTGGCGGCAAATTTCGGCTTGATTTCAGCAATGGCAAGGGCGAGTTCGGCGGGCTGGAAAAAATGTTCTCCCAGCTCGAAAAGCTCAAAAACTTCAACACCATGCAGCGGGGCAGCATCATCAAAGAGCTGTTTGGCGACGATGCCGAAACTCTGCGCGTGCTCAACCAGTTTATTGAAAAAGGCCTGACAGGCTACCAAGAAACCGTGGCCAAGCTGCAAGACCAGGCAGACCTGCAAGAGCGCGTCAACAAATTGCTGGGCACACTGAAAAACGTGGCAGAAGCCGCCCAGGGCAGCTTCACCAACTTGCTGGTCGATCTGGGCGAGCTGATCGCGCCAGAAGCGAAAGCCGTACTCAACTGGCTAGGCGATATGGCCGTCAGCATGAAAGCGTGGGTCAAAGAAAATCCGCAAGTTGCCAAAACACTGATGCTCATTGCCGCCGCCGGTGCTGCCGTACTCACCGTTTTGGGCACCCTGGGTATTGCCTTGGTGGGCGTGATCGGTTCATTGACCATGTTGCGCCTGCTCTCGGGCCGCATGCTGCTCAACCTACTAGGCATGCGGGCAGCCGGTGCCTCCGCTGCGGCTAGCACCGGCATAGCCGCCAAGGCCGTGCAATGGCTGGTATCAGCTTGGGGCGCCTTCAAAGCCATGGGAGTGGCCGGTATTTTCCGAACCATTGGGCCGGCCATCACTGGAGCGCTCTCGCAGCTCTCCAGCCTGCGCGGCGTGTTTGGCCTGCTCAAAGGTGGCCTGTGGGGATTGCTCAAACTGGTGTTCACCTTTGCCCGGGCCAATCCGGTAGCCGCAGTTGTTATGGGCATTGCTGGTGCTGTGGCGGGTTTTGCAGCCCATTGGGACAAGATCAAAGAGTTTTGGGATCAGGGTCAATGGTGGAACCTGGCCAAGGAGATATGGGCAGCCATTGAATGGGGCTTGAATGCCGCATCGCTGGGCTTGTACGACTTCTTCATGACCATGGCCAAGAAAGCGCTTGGCGCTGTGTGGGAGGGCATGAAAAGTGCTGTCGGTGCAGGCAGCACTACAGCCAACGATTCACCTGTGCAAGTGGCAGGCCGAGCCAAAGCCACGGCGGCGGCATTTGCATTGGCCACTGGCGCAACGGCTGGGCCTTCGGTAGGCGCACAGGCGCTACAAGATGGTCAGCAGTTTCAGGTCAAACAAGAGCTGCTCACCCTGCAACCCAAGGCAGCCGCCCCGGTTTCGGTGAGCAGCAACAACACGTTCAATATCACCGCCGCACCGGGTATGGACGAAAGAGCCGTGGCGCGTGCTATCACCTTCGAGATGGATAGACGCGACCGCCAGACAGCTGCTCGCCGAGGTAGTTCCCTTATGGATATTGATTAAACGCGACGCCCACCCTACTTTATCCGCACCGTCTCGCTGCTACCATTGAACATGCCAGCCCTAGGCTGATCCCCGAACACCTGTGACCCTGACAGGCTGGGCTGGCATTTCTGGCAGGGGCATCGAGGGATGCATATGAAACAGAAGCAAGGCCGAGTATTAGCCGCTCATGGTTCGATAAAGCCTATTAAAACGAATGCAGTTCCGGAAAGATCTGATGTCCAACGCATTATTCACGGCGGTGTTGTAGAGTGTCTTACGTCATCGCAGATACAAGGCGGTAGCTCTATTTTGCGAGGCGGAGTGGTTCAAGGCTGGGTAAGACAGCAACCAGCTGGGGGGACAATTAGCATTGGATGGGATGAGAAAGAAAGACGCGCATGCAAGGCTCTGATGGGTTATGTGGAGAGCGCAAAAAACGATCCTGAAGTTCAGCAGTCTGCAGAGATCGCTAGCTTCCTGCAGGAGCTTCTAAGGAGTATTAACGACGTCCTGTACAAGAGAACAGAAGACGTGGTAGGCCAGATTCAGAAAAAGAGTATTAGTCGGAACAGCTCGAAGGCAGCTAGAAGGAAAGCAGAAATTCATAAAGAAAAACCTGATGCGCGCCGCGATTACGTCAAAAGGCACTGGTACGCCTGGATTGCAAAGCCTGACCTCTACGACACGTTGGAGTTTTTCTATGAAGAAATGACGAAAGGTATTGCGGAAGAATTAAAGCTCAAACCGCGCAGCAAAAAGACTATGCAGACATGGGCCAAGGATTGGCCTCTGCATCCAAGAGCGCACCAAAAAAAGCGCTGATCTGCAAGAAATTAGTTTCGGCAATGTGCATGCAGGCTACCTTTTATTTAGGCAGTCTGCATGCACATTGGGCTATTCATATCAGTCGATATGAAATGAAATACATGCATCCCAACCAACCAGGATGCATGGACATGGCACTACTTAGAAAACACAGCGCAGCCGCATTGATCGGCCTGAGCAAAACGGCACTTGACACCATCGTCAGGACTGACCCCAGCTTCCCCCGCCCCATCAAACTTGGCGAGCACCGCCAAAGCGCAGTGCTGTTTGACGAAGGCGAGTTGAACGCCTGGATTGACTCCTTGAAAGCAAAGCGCAGCAATCAGGCTGCGATGGGGGCTGTGTGATGAACAAATACCCTACGCCGGAGCACAACGCCACCACCGCAGTGGGCCAACGCATGTTGATTTTGGAGGCCCTTAAAACCGGCCCCAAAACCACTGACGATTTGCGCCGCATTGGCGCCTTTTCCTCCACCTCTCGCATTGCAGAACTGCGTAAAGCCGGCCATGCCATCGCTACATTGCTGGTGCCGACCTATGACCGCGATGGCCACCCCAGGCGCTTGGCGCTTTATCAGTTGGAGGGATCGCCATGCTAGCCACCCACGCAACCAAAAAAAATGCGCCTGGAACCACAAAAGCAGTTACCAAGGCGCTCAGTCATACAAAGCACTATTCTACAGAACAAGCCCCACAAAAAGCCATAGGCACCGGGGCAACACAATTTGCAGCACCACAGCTGCAAGTTTTGGGCTACACTATTTGCAAGCCGAGAGGCCCGGTGCTTGAAAACACCAATGAACCAGAGGTAGCAGCCCCCACCGTCAAGCGGGGTTTTGTCACGCCCAATTTCTGGGGGCGGGTGCGTCAGCACCTACCCCGTATGGTTTCGGGTGGGATGGCTCACACCGCGAGGTTGAGCGCACGGCTGGTTCCGTGTTTTCAACATCCCATCCACCTTATGCGCTTGAAAACGCAAACGGTGGTTCCCTTGATTCATCCAGGAACCAAGACCATGACCGCTATGACCCTGGCCACCCGCAGCGCTGCACCCTCCAAACCCAACGCTATTCCCGCAGACCATCTGCATGCCGTGCTGGGCGCGTTCAACGCCACCAACCTGGCCAGCAGCTATATCGAACGCGGCAACTTTGCCGCCGCCCGCCGCAAACTGGTGCTTGCGCTGCAAGCCATCAACCAACTGCAAGCGGAGGTCTGAGACATGACCTCCACCACAAAGAATGCCGTGCCAGTCACGGCAGGCGCTAGCCATGGCCAGCCTGGCTTGTTGAATGCTGCCGGAACGCTTGCCCAAAGTGCAGACAAATTGGCCTTTCGTGCAGAAGATGCTATTGAGCATTTGCGTTGCGCCATGCAAGCCTATGAAGGGCTGGAATACATGGTGTCTTGTGCCGCTGACCATGCCATGCCACAGCCGGAACAGCTTGGCGCAATCATCCGTGCAAGTAATGAGGCGGTGAACACTCGCCTGGATACCCTAGAAGCGGCACTGTCCGAATTGCGCGCTTTTCTGCAGGCCACGCCTGAACATGGAAGGGTATAACCATGGCCAGCACTACTCCAACCGCCACCGCAGCCACCAGTTTTTACGACTTGTGCGATGCAGATAAAGCCGACCTAGCCTATTGGGCGATAGACCGTGCTTGCGCCGGCGAACCACCGCAAGCAGACGATGGAGCGGCCCTGCTCTTTGCTCTCGGCCTGGTTAACCGGGCAGCACAGGCACTGCGCGTTGCACTACCGAAAGGCGGTGCCGCATGAAGCAAGACCGGGCCGAAGCCCAGGCCATCGCAAACGCCATGCTGCAGCGCCTGCAGGCGTTTCCCATCATCGATCAACCCCACGCACAATGTCTGGCTCCTGATCTGGTGTTGCTTGACCCAGTTGCTCCTCGCTTCGCGTCTACGGCATTCGTGGGGCCACCAGAAAAGGGCATTCCCATGCGTTTGCGACCGCGGTTTGCAGAGCTACGCGAGCATTTTGCCAACAAGGCCGGCAACACCACTCATAGCGGCGTAATGGATGCGGAATGGGCGCGCATGCCACTCCCCTGGCGCATTGTGATGCTGATGATGGGCGGGATTGGTGACTTGGATGCGGATATGCACCAGCTGGCCGCCCGAAGTTGGCAGTTGATCCCTCCCAAAGAGCGCGATGGCATACGCTCTGCGCTACGCGAAGCCTATATGATATTGAGCCGCGTGCAGGCATTGCGACTGCGAACCATCGACTAGCGCATCATGGCCATCCCGCGCCTGTTGCCCACCAGTAGCCTGCGCGACTGGGAGACAAACAAGCCACGCATGCAAATGGTGAAATACCATCTGCAGCGCGTGGCTGACTGCGCGCCAACGGGCTGGAAAGCAGCGATTGCGGAACACCTGGCCGGAGTCATCACGAAAGAAGGTCAGCAGCCAAACATACCCGAATGGGTGCAGGCCTGGGACAAGCTGCAACAAATTGCCGACTTTGATGCAGCTTATGGCGACGCCGCACGCCTGAACCTGAGCGACTATGAAATCTGCACCTGGGCAAAACAGCTGGCCGCCCAGGTAGATGAATTTATGGATGGTTGCGAGCTGGCCCGTTTTAGCCTGGCTGAACGGGGCCAGGCGCTGGCCATGATGCTGCGAACCACTGGTGCGCTGACGATCGAGGACTTGGTGGGCCTATTCAAATTCAAAGATGGCGATACGCCGCAGGACAAGGATCGCAAAATTGATGCCGCGATAAAGCGCTCATCAGACGATAGCTGGTGGCGCCGAAAACTGCGCCGCTTGGTGGCCCGTGTGGTGGAAGCCGGAGCCATTCGCTTGGGTCTGGTGAACATGACCAAGGGTCGGTATATCAGCCACGGCGGCCTCTTACGCCGCCAAGCACAGATCAAACGCAATACCGAAGCGCTGCAGCGCAGCCTGTACCGTAATGAGGCTGGCCAGGTATACACCTTGGCCGAGCTGGCCGCACTGAGCACCGCCAACCCGCTGGTGCGTGGTGGCGAGCTAATGACGCGCATCCGCGGCGCCGAAGAGTATGCAGACAGCCATGGCCATGTGGGCTTGTTCATCACCCTCACCTTGCCGAGCAAGTTCCACCCAGTCACCATTCGCGCAGGCAAATCGCGCCACAACAAAAAGTACAAAGGTGCCACGCCCCGCGATGGGCAAGAATGGCTGCGCGATACCTGGGCCAAGGCGCGTGCTAAGCTGGCCCGCCTTGGCGTCAAAATTTACGGCCTGCGTGTGGCTGAGCCGCACCACGATGGCACGCCGCATTGGCATGCCCTGCTGTGGACTGAAAGCCAGGCCGACGCCATCACCTTGGAAAGCACGCTGCGCCAATACTGGCTGGCCGAAGATGGCCAGGAACGCGGCGCGCAAGACAACCGCGTATGCATCAAGCGCATGGATCGGGGCGGCGCCGCTGGCTACGTGGCCAAGTACATTGCCAAGAGCGTGGGCCATGTGGCACTGACTGACCACCAAGATTTGGTCAACGGCGACCAGATAAAAATGGAGTTCGGCGAAGAGACCAGCCAAGGGCACCAACGGGTAGACGCCTGGGCGGCCTGCTGGGGCATTCGCCAATTCCAGACCATTGGCATGCCCAGCGTGACGGCCTGGCGCGAGTTGCGCCGCGTAAGCAAAGACCAGCTTGACCTGTTCAACCAAGAAGGCGACCGCCAAACCATGAGCGCTTACCGCGCATGCCACCGCCAAGGCAACTTGCGCGCAGACTGGCGCGTGTTTATGGAGGCAATGGGCGGCCACGCCTTAAAGCGCCACGAGTGGCACCTACGCACCGTCACCACGATGGTAGAAAAAGGCCAGATCAACCGCTACGGCGAAGCCGTGGAAGTGGGCCGCATCGTGGGCCTGACCCCGCAACGGGGCCGCATGTGTGGCCGCTGGCTGGTGAGCCGCCGCATCGCCTGGATGCCGGTAGCGAACGAGAGCAGCGCGCATGCTGCGCATGCATCCAAGACCAAGCCTGAAAACCCCAAGGCCGTAGACCAAGCACAGAGCGCAAGCATGGCGCCAGTCCGGCAGGCTTTGCCTGCCGCTTGGACTGGTTTCAATAACTGTACGGCCAGGCTGACGCATGGGCTGCGGAAGGCGTTGCTGGAGCAGAAAATGCACTCTTTTGAGCATTGGAGCAAGGCGGGTACCGTTGCAATGGCGAACTCCATGCACGACATAACACCGAATCATCGAAGCGAATCGATAAGACAGAGCCAGCGCGTCCGTCCTTAGCCAAACATAGATGATTTCTTTATGCCATTAGCTAGCTGAGTAGAGTGCCACGTTTCCATAACAAAAATGACAAGGGAATGCGCGGCATTAACTGCGAGACGAGCTTCGGAGATAGCTATCGGTGGCGGATTTAGACCTCGCCCATGTGCCGAGCCTATGTGCGTCCGATAAGCACCGATCCCGTCGACAATTGAAGCCAAACCTTGAAGCACTCGCTTTTGATCGTCTCTAAGTAGAGGGTCAACGTTAAGCTTCAAGTCCGCCTGAACTGCTCGCCACAACGGCATAACAGTCTGCGCCGCAGGCATAGCAATTCCCACGGTATCGATATAAGTCTTGCAAAGTGCCTCAATAATTGCACATGCTGCAGTTATTGACGCATGTGGATCTGACTCAAGCTGCTTCAAGGCTCTATCGAATTCAGCTTCGATAGACTGAAAGTCGCCCGTTCGCAAGTAGTCGGCAAGCGTTTTACTCGTTACGTTAGACCCTGCTAGCAACACGTAGCCATTGACTTGGTACGTGAGTTGACTCCGCGCAAGTGTCTCCCGAATTCGTTGCTGCCCTTCAGCAATTTCCGGACGGTATCTCGTAGGCGGAGAATCCATAAACGGCTGAATGACCCGACCAAGAATCGCTAACGAATCAACAGATGAATCTGTATTGCAGCGTCGAAGCCATTCAGCGCACTTGGCCTCCATATTTCCGCTTGGGGGATCGCCAGGCGCTCCACTCTCCTGAAATAGAGAATTTATTTTCGTATGACTTTGGTAATACGAAGGGAGAACGGATGCCACTGCACCAATAACAGAACTAGGGATCACTCTTACCGCCAATCTATTCTTCAAAATTAGTTACTCTTGCCCACTTTATTCATGATTGCGCACCTGAAATTAAGTCGATCTCATCAGCCCACCACTGCATCAAAGGCCGCCTAGCTTCAATGTATTTAGCGTGGTTATAACGCCCACGTACGCCACGCGTCACATGCGCGAGCGCCGCTTCTATCAAGTCCGAATCAAAGCGCTGCGCGTCATTGGCTGCCGTGCTGAAAATATGCCTAAAGCCGTGGGGCGTCTGTCTATCGTCATAGCCTAGGCGCCGCAGCGCCATCAAAAAGAACATGCCACTTTTGGGCTTCTTCGTATCACTACGTCCCGGGAACAAAAAGGGATAGGCACCGTTGATGTGCTGCAGCTCTTTGAGAAGCGCGACCGCCTGGCTCGACAAAGGGATTACGTGCGGATCGCCGGTTAGCTTCTCTGACTTTTTGCGCTTCATGCGTATGGCTGGCACCGTCCATTCGCTTTTGGCGAAGTCAATTTCTGCCCACTCTGCCTCGCGCAGCTCAGATGGGCGAGTGGCGAGCATCATCAGCAGTTGCAGGCCAATCGAGGCCTCGCGCGACTTGTAGCCCCTGATTGCGCGAATCAACTCTGGCAGCTCACCTTGCGTCACATGCTTCATAGCCTCCGCCTTGCGGGTCTCTAGTCGCTTGTGCATGGTGGCCAAAGGGTTGGCCTCCATCCGGTCGGTGATAACGGCCAAATCCAGAATATCGCGGCACATAGTCAGCACACGGCTGGCCATTTCAATGATCCCGGCCTCTTGCATGCGGTTGAAGTGCTCCAGCCATTCTTTGGCCTTGATCTGCGCGAATGGCCGCATGCCGAACTGTGGATAGACGTGGTTTTTTAGTGCGCCGATGTTCCGAACTGCGGTGCCATCCACCCAGGTACGGGTTTTGATGGCGATCCATTCGTTGGCCAAGGCCTCAAAAGTGTTTTCTGAAATGGTCTGAGCGGCGCCTTTAAGTCGGCTTACCGTATCCCGCAGCGTTTCACCTGACTGCATCGCCTCGACCAGCTCGGCTTCTTTTTGTCGAGCCTTTGCCGCAGACAGGCTCCCGTCTCGCTTGCCGTAGGTTCCGATGCCCATGAATGACCATTTGCCAGGGCCAATCTTGTAACGAATCTCCCAAGACCTACGACCGTCGGGTCGCACGTAAAGGTGCAGATTTCTATCCGTGGTGTCTCTGACCCGGTAAGCACTGGCCTCAGGCTCCAGTGCCTCGATCGTTGTGTCCTTAAGGGGGTGATGCCTTTTAGTAAGGTCTACTCGCTTCATGTATGCCACCAGTTCGCTTCTTAAGCAGCATACATGACGGCATACATATTGGCCGCTGTTGTATAGGAGCATGTAGGGCCATGCCCGGCCATGATTTTTCACGTAAGTCCGTGAATACAAATGAAAAACCCGTATGCCGAAGCATACGGGTTTATATCAATGGTCGGAATGGCGGGATTCGAACTCGCGACCCCTTGCACCCCATGCAAGTGCGCTACCAGGCTGCGCTACATTCCGAAGACTTGAATTATATACCTAGTTTTCAGGCTCTCCAGAAAGAATGCGACGAATTTCCTGCAATTCGATAGCGGCCTGTTGCCAGGTGACCGGCTCTGCAGAATTGAACGCACTTGCCTCATCGAACGCAGCTGCGTCCATTCCATTCAGTGTGAACGCAGCGTCATCAGCCAAAGCCTCCAGCATGGCGTGGCCACGAGGCAGGGTTTGCAACTGGTTGCGCGCGCCGCTGATGGTGAAGCCACGCTCATACAACAGCTCTCGAATGCGGCGAATCATCAACACCTCGTGGTGCTGGTAATAGCGCCTGTTTCCCCGGCGCTTGACGGGACGCAGCTGTGTGAATTCCTGCTCCCAATACCGCAGCACATGCGGTTTGACATCACACAGCACCGCGACTTCACCGATGGTGAAATAACGTTTGGCGGGGATGGAGGGAAGCTGTTTTTCCATGGGCAAATTGTAAACAGCCGCTAGTGCGGCCGTGTTGCATACTGGCGATGCTGCCAGACGGGCGGTAGGCCATGTCTGCGGATGGACAATCTCAATCCATCAGCGCATCGCCACCTTCAAGTCTAGTCTGCCGGAGCCTGCACCGAATCCTTGAGCTTGCCGCTGGCATGGAAGGTGACGACCCGGCGCGCCTCGATAGGCACCTCTTCGCCAGTGCGCGGATTGCGGCCCGGACGGGCTTTCTTCATGCGCACCTGGAAATTGCCAAAGCTCGACAGTTTCACGTCTTCGCCCTTGATCAGGCTTTCGGCGATCAGGTCGAAAAACGCATCCACCATGTCCTTGGCTTCACGCTTGTTCAACCCGATGTTGTCAAACAGCATGTCGGCGAGCTGCGCCTTGGTCAGCGCAGGTTGCTCCAGACTTTCTACTGTAAATTCCATAGCAATATCCGCAATATAGATCAGCGCAAACGCGCATTAACGCTCTGCTTGAGCTGTTCAAGCACAGCTTGCATGGCGGTCTCGATTTCGGTCTCTTCCAGTGCCCGCTCGTCATGGCCCAGGGTCAGGCGTACTGCCAGGCTCTTCTCATCCTGCGCCAGGCTGCCTGGCGCGGCTTCTTCACCGGCCTTGAGCTTCTTGGGGCGGAACACATCGAACAGTACGGCATTGCGCAGGATACCGCCACTGTTGGCGGCACGGATGGCATTCATGATCTGCGCGTGCGTCACGGCTTCCTTGACCACCACGGCAATGTCACGCTCCACGGCCTGGTGCTTGGCCACAGGCTTGAACACTGCCACGTTGCGGGCCAGCACGGCATCAAGCTCCAGCTCGAATAGGGTGGGTGCTTGCGCCAGATCCCATTCCTGGCGCCACTGGGGGTGCAGCTCTCCTACAAAACCGATAGCCTTGCCATTGAGCAGCACACGAGCGCAGCGGCCGGGGTGCATGGCCGGATGCTCGGCAGCCTCGAACACAGGCACCAGAGGCGCCAGCAGCGCTTCCACATCGCCCTTGACGTCGTAGAAATCGACCTTGGTTTCGGTGCTGCCCCATTGCAGTTGGTCGGCTGCGCCATAGGCGAGGCCAGCTACGCGCATGGGCTGGTAAAAGCCCTTCACGGTGGTGTCGGAATCGACGACCGATACATCCTTGAAGAATACACGCCCCAATTCGAACACGCGCACGCGCTGTGCCTTGCGGTCCACATTGAACTTGAGCACCTGCAGCAGCGAGCCCAGCAACGACGAGCGCATCACGCTCAGATGGCTGGCAATCGGGTTGAGCAGCTTGATGGCATTGCTGTTGCCCGCCAGCTCCTGCTCCCACTTTTCTTCGACAAAGCTGAAGTTGATGGTTTCCTGGTAGCCCAGGGCTGCCAGTTCACGGCGCACGGCAAACGGGCTGCGCTGGTTCTCGGCACGCAGCTTGGGCGAGATGGGCGCCAGCGGCTTGGAGGTTGGCAGGTTCTCGTAGCCCACCATGCGGGCCACTTCCTCGATCAGATCCTCTTCCAGGTTGATGTCGAAGCGGAAGGTGGGAGCAGTCACGCTGATCACGCCCTCGGCAGCCACCACAGCCGGCAGGCCCAGGCCATTCAGGGCATCCAGGCATTGCTGCTGGGTGACGGGCATGCCGATGACCTTGGCAGCCCGCGCCACGCGCAGCTGCACGGTCTTGGGCGCAGGCATATGAGGCTTCTGGTCGTCCATCGGGCCGCACTGGGTCTCGGGCGTACCGCAGATCTCCAGCACCAGCGCGGTGATCCGCTCGATGTGTTCCACCGTGTGCTCGGGATCTACACCGCGCTCGAAGCGGTGGCCGGCGTCGGTCGAGAAGTTGAAGTGGCGCGAGCGGCCCGCCACTGCCTTGGGCCACCAGAACGCAGCCTCGATGTAGATGTTCTTCGTGTCGTCGGACACAGCCGTGGCGTCGCCGCCCATGATGCCGGCCAGGGATTCGACTTCCTTGTCGTCGGCAATCACACCGACCTGAATGAAATCATCGATCTTGATGGTGTTGCCGTTGAGCAGCTTGAGCGTCTCGCCCTCCTTGCCCCAGCGCACGCTCAGGCCGCCATGGATCTTGTCCAGATCGAAGATGTGGCTGGGTCGGCCCAGCTCGAACATCACGTAGTTGGAGATGTCCACCAGCGGCGACACGGAGCGCTGACCGCAGCGTGCAAGGCGATCCACCATCCATTGCGGCGTCTTCACCTGGGTGTTGACGTTGCGCACCACGCGACCCGAGAAGCGGCCGCACAGGTCGGTGGCTTCAATCTTCACGGGCAGTTTGTCCTGCACGGCAACGGCAGCCTGCGGGAAGGACAGTTGCTTGAGCGGCGTGCCGGTCAGTGCCGACAACTCGCGCGCAATGCCATACACCGACAGGCAATGCGCCAGGTTGGGGGTGAGCTTGAGCGTGAACAGCGTGTCATCCAGATTCAGGTATTCGCGCACGTTCTGGCCCAGAGGCGCGTCCAGCGGCAGCTCCAGCAGGCCGCCGTGGTCGTCGGCAATGCCCAGCTCCTTGGCCGAGCACAGCATGCCAAAGCTCTGCACGCCGCGCAGCTTGCCGATCTTGATCTTGAAAGGCTGGCCATCTTCGCCCGGGGGCAGCTCAGCGCCCACGGTGGCACAGGGAATGCGGATGCCCACTCGCGCATTGGGTGCGCCGCAGACGATGTTCAGCAGCTCTGGGCCGCCCACATCCACCTGGCAGACGCGCAGACGGTCGGCGTCGGGGTGCTGCACGGCCTCCTTGATTTCACCGACCACAATGCCGGTGAAAGGCGGGGCCACGGGCTCCATCTCTTCGACTTCCAGGCCGGCCATGGTCAGGGTATCGGCCAGCTCTTGGGTGGTCAGCTGCGGGTTGCAGTATTCGCGCAACCAGGATTCAGGAAATTGCATAGTCAGACTCTTTGGCGTTCAGGCTTGTTGGCAGTGCTTGCAAACAGGCCAAGGCGTTCTTGCTTTCAAAACAGGAGCTGTTTGCGTATGGCTGGCGGTCATCTTCAGACACTTTCTCCTTTAAAGCCAGGCAGGATGCACGCAAACTGCTCACTTTTTCAATTACTGAAACTGCGACAGGAAACGGATATCTCCGTCGAAGAACAGGCGCAGGTCATTCACGCCATAACGCAGCATGGTCAGGCGATCGGGGCCCATGCCAAAGGCAAAGCCGATGTATTTTTCGGGGTCAAGGCCCATGTTGCGCACCACATTGGGATGCACCTGTCCGGCACCCGACACTTCCAGCCAGCGGCCAGCCAGCGGGCCACTCTGGAACTGGATGTCTATCTCGGCCGAAGGTTCGGTGAACGGGAAGAAGCTGGGGCGGAAGCGCAGAACCAGATCGTCCTGCTCGAAGAACGTCTTGCAAAAATCGGTGAACACCACCTTCAGATCCTTGAAGCTGACGTTCTCGCCGATCCACAGGCCTTCGCACTGGTGGAACATGGGCGAGTGGGTGGCATCGCTGTCCACGCGGTAGGTGCGGCCCGGCGCGATCACGCGGATCTCCGGCATCGTCTGACCTGCGTCGATCAGGTTGCGGTATTTCTTCACATGCTGTACGGCATGGCGCACCTGCATGGGGCTGGTGTGCGTGCGCAGCAGATTGGGCGCGTGCTGTGTGCCGCCTTCAACGTAGAAGGTGTCGTGCATGGAGCGCGCGGGATGGTCTTCCGGCGTGTTGAGCGCCGTGAAGTTGAACCAGTCGGATTCGATCTCCGGGCCTTCTGCCACGTCGAAGCCCATGGAGCCGAAGATGCCCTCGATACGCTCCAGCGTCAGCGAGACGGGGTGCAGTCCGCCTGCGCCACGGCGGCGGCCAGGCAGCGTCACATCCAGCACTTCGGCTTTCAGGTGGGCCTGCAGTTCGGCATCGGCCAGGGCCTTGCGGCGGGCCGTGAGCAGCGACTCGATGGCTTGCTTGGCCACATTGATCGCCGCACCGCGCGACTTTTTCTCTTCGACGGAAAGCTGCGCCATGCCCTTCATGAGCTCGGTCATCTTGCCCGACTTGCCCAGAAACTGCGCCTTGGCATTTTCCAGATCAGCGGGGGTATGGGCCTGCGCAAACAGTTGCTGCGCGCTCTCGACCAGAGAATCCAACTCGTTCATATCGACTCTTTATCGATTCTTAAAAAGAAACAAGGGCTAGTGCCTTTTCAAGCCCTAGCCCTTGCTGTGTATGCACCAGCAGCTACTGAATCAGGAGTAACTACTGATCGTGACCTCAGGCAGCCAGCTTGGCCTTGACTTGGTCGACGATAGCTGCAAAAGCAGCCTTGTCGTGCACGGCGATATCGGCCAGCATCTTGCGGTCGATTTCAATTGCAGCCTTCTTCAGGCCGTTGGCGAATTGGCTGTAGGTCAGGCCCAGTTCACGTGCAGCAGCATTGATACGAGCGATCCACAGTTGGCGGAACACGCGCTTCTTGTTGCGACGATCACGGTAGGCATACTGACCAGCCTTCATGACGGCTTGCTTGGCAACGCGGAATACGTTACCACGGCGGCCGCGGAAACCCTTAGCAAGGGCCAGAACTTTTTTGTGGCGGGCGCGAGCCGTTACACCACGTTTGACGCGAGGCATGTGTTTTCTCCTTGTTCGTCAGTGAATTACAGGCCCATGCCGGGCAGCATCTGTGCCATGTGACCCATGTTGGTCTCATGCACGTTCACTGCACCGCGCAGGTGGCGCTTGTTCTTGGTGGTCTTCTTGGTCAGAATGTGACGCTTGAAGGCTTGACCGCGCTTGACGGTGCCACCTGGACGAACGCGAAAACGCTTCTTCGCGCTGCTCTTGGTCTTCATTTTGGGCATGTGAATGCTCCTTATGGATTGTGCTCGTGAGGCGTTCAGACCACTTGGCTGAACTTGTTGGCCCCGAGCCACTTTTGCGACAGACCGGAAACCCTATCTATCGAAGAAAAGCCACTGCCAATACAAACAGCGGCCCAGATTCTGAACCCCTGAAGCACAAGCAATTGCCCTTCATAAAAACCGAAGGCGGCTATGCGCCGCCATCGGAATTCGGTATTTTATGCGATTTTTCAAGCCGCTGCCACTGGCGCCTTATCACCTTCGGCAGTTTTACCACCAGCAGCACCTGGTTTTTTGCGCGCAGGCGCCACCATCATGATCATCTGGCGTCCTTCCAGCTTGGGGAACTGTTCCACCTGGATGGTATCGGCCAGCTCGTCGCGGATGCGGTTGAGCAGGTCCATGCCGAGGTTCTGGTGGGTGATTTCACGACCACGGAACCGCAAGGTCACCTTGACCTTGTCGCCCTCTGCCAAGAAACGCTTGATATTGCGCATCTTGACGTTGTAGTCGCCATCATCGGTACCAGGGCGGAACTTGACTTCCTTGATATCGATAACGGTCTGCTTGGCCTTGGCTTCTGCCGCCTTCTTCTGTTCCTGGTACTTGAACTTGCCGTAGTCCATCAGACGGCACACCGGGGGCACAGCCGTGGCGGCAATCTCGACCAGGTCAACGTCCAGTTCGCCCGCCATGCGCAACGCTTCCAGCACAGGCACGATACCCAGAGGTTCATTGTTAGGACCGGACAGACGCACTTCAGGAGCCTGGATCTCACGATTCAGACGGTGTTTGCGCTCTTCACGGTGGCGGCGATCACGAAATTCAGTAGCTATGGCTTTCACCCTAAAAATTTAAAAGCTACGACAGCGTAGCTGCTCAAAGCACAGTCCACGCTGTCCAAAGCTCATCTACCAGAGGGTTTTATGCTTTAGAGGCAATGTCCTTGGCGATCAGTTCTGCGAACGCATCGACGGACATCACACCGAGGTCTTTGCCGCCTCGGGCGCGCACTGCTACGGCTCCAGCTGCCTTCTCCTTGTCACCAGCGACGAGAATATAGGGCAGCTTTTGCAACGAATGCTCCCGTATTTTATACGTAATCTTCTCGTTGCGCAGGTCGGTAACCACACGCAACCCTTGGTGCGGCAAGGCCTTACGCAATTTGTCGGCAACCTCCTTCACATATTCCGCCTGCGCGTCAGTGATGTTGAGGATCGCAACCTGGGTAGGCGCCAGCCAGGTGGGCAGCGCGCCGGCGTGCTGCTCGATCAGGATGCCGATGAAGCGCTCGAGCGAGCCCACGATGGCGCGGTGCAGCATGATGGGGCGATGGCGCTCTCCATCTTCGCCGACAAATTCTGCGTCCAGGCGCTCTGGCAGGTTCGGGTCCACCTGGATGGTGCCGCACTGCCATTCACGACCCAGCGCATCCTTGAGCGTGTACTCGATCTTGGGACCGTAGAAGGCACCTTCGCCAGGCAGGTACTCGAAATCACAGCCCGATGCACGCAGGCCTTCGGCAAGCGCAGCTTCTGCCTTGTCCCAGCTCTCTTCCGTGCCGATGCGCTTTTCAGGGCGGGTGGACAGGCGGTAGAGGATGTTGGTGAAGCCGAAATCCGCATAGACCTTCTGCAGCAGCGCAGTGAAGGCCGTCACTTCGGCCTGAATCTGCTCGGGCAGGCAGAAGATGTGGCCGTCATCCTGCGTGAAAGCGCGCACGCGCATGATGCCGTGCAGCGAACCGGTGGGCTCGTTGCGGTGGCAGTTGCCGAATTCACCAAAGCGCAGCGGCAGATCACGGTAGCTCTTGATGCCTTGCTTGAAGATCAGGATGTGGCCCGGGCAGTTCATCGGCTTGAGTGCGTACTCGCGCTTTTCCGATTCGGTGGTGAACATGTTTTCGCGGTACTTGTCCCAGTGGCCGGTCTTCTCCCACAGGGTCTTGTCCAGAATCTGCGGTGCCTTCACTTCCTGGTAGCCGTTGTCGCGGTAGACCTGGCGCATGTACTGCTCCACCTCCTGCCAGATCGTCCAACCCTTGGGATGCCAGAACACGGTGCCGGGCGAGTGCTCATCGATGTGGAACAGATCCAGCTCGCGGCCGAGCTTGCGGTGGTCGCGCTTTTCCGCCTCTTCCAACATGGTGAGGTACTGCTGCAACTCGTCCTTGCTGGCCCAGGCCGTGCCGTAGATGCGTTGCAGCATCTCGTTGTTGTGGTCTCCACGCCAATAAGCGCCAGCCACCTTCATCAGCTTGAAATGCTTGAGCTTGCCGGTGCTGGGAACGTGGGGGCCACGGCACAGGTCTTCAAAGTTGCCTTCGCGGTACAGGCTCACATCCTCATTGCTGGGGATGCTGGCAATGATCTCGGCCTTGTAGTCTTCGCCAAGGCCCTTGAAGTAGGCCACGGCTTCGTCGCGCGGCAGCACGCGGCGCACCACAGGCTCATCCTTATTGGCGAGCTCGGTCATGCGCTTTTCGATGGCAGCCAGATCTTCGGGGGTGAAGGGGCGCTTGTACGCAAAGTCGTAGTAGAAGCCGTTTTCGATCACCGGGCCGATGGTGACCTGCGCCTCGGGAAACAGCTCCTTGACGGCATAGGCCAACAAGTGGGCGGTGGAGTGGCGGATCACTTCCAGGCCATCTTTATCCTTGGCGGTGATGATGGCGAGCGGCGCATCCTGCTCGATCACGTGGCTGGTGTCCACCACCTTGGCGTTATCGCCAATACCGACCTTGCCCGCCAGCGCGGCTTTGGCCAGGCCCACGCCAATCGATGCCGCGACATCGGCCACCGATACCGGGCCGGGATAGTCGCGCTTGGAGCCGTCAGGGAGCGTAATTTGAACCATAAGAATTCCTGTAATCGTGGTAATGGATGGGCAGATGCAAGTCCGCGCAGCGCCAAAAAAGCAAAAAGCGCGGAACTGGTCCGCGCTTTGGAAGGGAGAGGAGGAGGACGATGACAATCGTGCAGGCGCGAACCACCGGCCTTAGCGGCCAGTCAAACCTCCAGAGGTCGTCGTTCGCGGTGTCATAACCGAATGTGCCTTTCTCGCTCTTGTGCAGGGTTAGAAAACTGATAAACATCGTCATTTTCCCACACTCTGATGCAATCTGCCGCTGTTGTGGCAATCCGCAACGCCACAAGCTTGCCATAATGAAAACGATAGCAGACCCTGACGATTTGATATGCCCTGTCGCACCGCCCGATCTGTAGGAATTTCCGCATGCCTGACTGCGTTATTGCTGCTGGCAGGCTGCAGCAATGCACCTACCACGCGCGGCAAGGTGCCGGATCGCGACATGGAAGCCAAGGAATGGGGGCAGTCCGACGTCAACCGCATGGCCACGCTCAGCATACAAGCCAATTTGCAAAGCCTGTACACCCTGATGGACAAGCTTTACCGCCGCAATCCGCAGGAATGGCGCAAGGGAGGCTTTGACAGCCGCGAGCAGGCCATGAAGGCCGTCAAGGAGGCCATCGAGAACCAGCAGCCCTGGCCCGACCTGATGGACCAGCGCGATATCGACGGCATGAGCATGGCGCTGGCGCCCGAGTTTTCCAGCGACCGCGTGGCCGCCTTTACCTGGGCCACAGCCGACATGCTGATCACCGCCTACGGCGGCCGCACCACCCTGTATCTGATTCACGGCCTCGATGCGCAGACGGTCTACAACGCCTCGCGCAACCTGGAAATCGCCAACTGGATGCTCACCCACCGCAAACTTGCCAATGGCCAGCCCATGCTGCTGACCAACGAGATCAACACCAGTGAGCGCAACCTGAGCTTCGAGCGCGAGTTCGGCAAGATGATTGCGCGCAACGATCTGATGGCCGATGTAGTGTCCGAGAAATACCGCCGCGCCGTGATCGGCTATGTGCAGGGTCTGGCTGGCGGCAGCCTGCTGCAGTTTTTGCCGGTGCAGGCGGTGGCGCACTAGACAACACCCCCTCCAACGAAGCCAGGACGTACCAAGGGCTGTGCATTGCGCTCTAATGCACACCCCACCACCAAGGCTTCGCGATCCTCCTACACTCGGTCACTTGCGATTTAACTCTCGAGTGACTGCGTATGAATACCCGTTCCTGGCTGGAAAAGCTGGTGGCCTTTGACACCACCAGCCGCAACTCCAACCTTGCCCTGATCGAAACCGTGCGCGATGCGCTGGCCGGGCAAGGCCTCAAGGTGGAGCTGATCCATTCGCCCGAAGGCGACAAAGCCAACCTGTTTGCCACCCTGCCCGCCGATGACGGCAGCACCCAGGGCGGCATCGTGCTGTCGGGGCACACCGATGTGGTACCGGTCGATGGCCAGCAATGGGACACCAACCCATTCGCGCTGACCGAAAAGGATGGCAAGCTCTTTGGCCGCGGCAGCGCAGATATGAAAGGCTACATTGCCGCATCGATTGCGCTGGTGCCTGAATTCATCGCCATGCCGCGCAAGAAGCCGCTGCACATCGCCTTGTCGTACGACGAAGAAGTGGGCTGCGCCGGCGCGCCGGTGATGCTGCGCGCCCTGCAGGCGCGCGGCCAGGTGGCCGATGGCTGTGTGGTGGGCGAGCCCACCAGCATGCAGGTGGTGGTGGCGCACAAGGGCATCAACCTGTACCGCTGCAGGGTGCATGGCAAGGCCGCGCATTCGTCGCTCACGCCCAAGGGCTGCAACGCCATCGAGTACGCCGCACGGCTGATCTGCCATATTCGCGATGTGGCAGACCAGTTCAAGGCCAATGGTCCGTACGACGAGTTCTACGACGTGCCCTTCACCACGATGACGACCAACCAGATCTCCGGCGGCATCGCGGTCAACACCATCCCCGAGCTGTGCGAATTCAACTACGAATTCCGCAACCTGCCAGGCATGACGGCAGAGAGCATCCAGGCCAAGGTCGAAAGCTACGTGCGCGACGAACTCCTGCCGCGCATGCAGCGCGAGTTTGCCGATGCCCGCATTGACATCGAAACCGGCCCCTACGCCCCGCCGCTGGAAGCGAGCGAGCAGGCGGCCATCACAGCCCTGGTGCGCGCACTGACTGCCGACCGAGCCACGCGCAAGGTGGCCTATGGTACCGAAGCGGGCCTGTTCCAGAACGTGGGCATCCCCACGGTGGTGTGCGGCCCGGGCAATATCGAGCAGGCCCACAAGCCCAATGAGTTTGTCGAGATCAGCCAGCTCGAAGCCTGCGAGCGCTTCCTGCGCAAGCTCGGACAATCGCTGTAAAACCGGCCGTCTGCATCCAGCGCCCAACCCGTCCAGGGATGGGCGCTGTTTTTACACTCCCTCCCCTTTGCCCATCGTTCGGTTTTAGAGAAATATGCTTCGGCGCCCAACAGCAAAGCGCCAGCAGCTTCATTTTTTATAGCAATCTCATCTCGAAGGCTCAGTCCGGTAACCAACCGTCTGCCAGCCACGTACCATCTCGCCCATGAGCACCCAATACGAAGCCCTCAAAAACGCCGACCTGTACTCCACCGCTTTTCGCGTGGAGCCACCCACCGAGCTGGGCGAGCGCAAGATGACGCCGCGCAGGCCAGGCTTTTTCATCACCCGCAGCCTCAGTGGCGCAACCGATGCAGAAAGGGCTGCACTCAAAACTGCTACAGCCAGCCAGGCCGAGGCGCCAGCGGCAAACCAGGCACCGGATGGCAGTGCGCCAGCCCCTGCCGCAGAGCCCGCCTCCACATCGCGCCTGCTGGTACCCGCACAATGGGGGCTGGTGCCGCATTGGGTCAAGTCCGCATCCGACGGCAAGCTGCGCGCAACCAAGCTGGTTCACGTCAAATCCGACAACGTAGGCACCAGCACCGCCTTTCGGGATGCCTGGCTGAACAACCAGCGCTGCATCGTGCCGATGCAGGCCTTCATCACCGACGACTACCGCAGCGGCGGAAAGCCCAAGCCCACACGCATTGCCCGCGTTGATGGCCTGCCCATGGGTGTGGCAGGTATCTGGGCGCGCTGGCAAGACGAGGATGGCAGCGAACTGCTGAGCTACGCCATCATCACCATCAACGCCAATGCGCATGGACTGATGAATCGCTACCAGGCACCTGGCAGCGAAAAGAGCATGCCCGCCATCCTGAACGAAGGCGCCTACGACGCCTGGCTCGGCTCCTCCGCCGCCAAGGCCAAGGAGTTCTTGCGCGCCTACCCGGCGCAGAAGCTGCTGGCCAATCCGGTGGAAAAGGGCCGCAAGAATCCGCTGGGGATCTGATTTGCTAGCAGGAAGCGCGCAGCCCGGTAGTGCTTCCAGCCAAAAACCATTGACACATCTTGGCGGGCAACCGCTTTCTGCCCTCTTTTAAAGGTGCTCTTTCCATTGAGCTGCACCCACTACCCACGCGGATGGTGCTGCCCGTGCAGCACCTTGAGCCGTTCGCGGGCCACATGGGTGTAGATCGTGGTGGTCGATATGTCGGCGTGACCCAGCAAGAGCTGCACCACACGCAGGTCAGCTCCGTGGTTGAGCAGGTGGGTGGCGAAGGCGTGGCGCAAGGTGTGGGGCGACAGCGGCGCCGTGATGCCTGCCAGCTGGGCGTATTTCTTGACGATCATCCAGAACGCCACGCGCGTCATGCCGCTGCCGCGCTGGGTCACAAACAGATCAGGGCTTTGGCGCCCGGCCAGTATCACGGGCCTGCTATCGCTCAGATAGCGCTCCAGCCATTGCTGTGCCACCTGCCCGAACGGCACAAGTCGCTCCTTGCTGCCTTTGCCCATCACGCGCAGCACGCCTTCGGCCAGGCCTACCTGCACGCTTTGCAGCTCCACCAGCTCCGACACACGCAGGCCGCTGGCATACATCAGCTCCAGCATGGCTCGGTCGCGCAGGCCCAGGGGGCTGCCATCGTCTGGCGCCTCCAGCAAGGCTTCGACCATTTGCGGCGTCAGTGTCTTGGGCACGCGCAACGGCTGCCTGGCAGCCAGCATGCGGATGGTGGGATCGGCCGTGATGAGCTGCTCGCGCAGCGCCCAGTGAAAGAAGCGCCGCAGCACCGTCAGGCGCCGATTAGCCGTGGTGGCCTTGTCCCCAATCTTGGCGGCAAAAAAAGCCTGCAGCTGCGCTTCGCTACTGTGCTCTATGGCCGTGCCTGAGTGTTCTTGCGCCAGCCATTGGCCGTACAGCGTGAGGTCTCGGCGGTAAGCGGCCAGTGTATTGCGCGCCAATCCGTCTTCCAGCCATACAGCGTCTATGAAGCGATCTATCGCCGGGTGCAGTGACGCTGCGGGTTTGCTGGGGGCGTTTCGCGTGCGGTTGACGGGAGCCATGTCCGATCATGGCATGAAATGAGGCCTCCCTCCCCGTCTTCCCGGGGTGCCTCAGGCACCGTTCCTGGAAGATCATTTTTATTGCGATGCGGCCCTGCAACAAAAAAGCCGCCGGCTTGCGCGGGCGGCTTGGTAGGCGCAGATGCCGGAATCAGTCCAACTTCAGATCCTGCTTTTTCACCACGTCCTTGTAGACGGCGAATTCGGCCTTGATCTGCTCGGCAAACTCGGCAGGCGTGTTGCCAACCACCAGCGAGCCGGTGTCTTCGATGCGCTTTTTGACGGCAGGGTCGGCCAGCACCTTCTTCGTGGCGGCGTTGATGCGGTCCACCACATCCTTGGGCAGGTCCTTGGGCCCCAGAATGCCGTAGAAGGCCATGCGGTTCACCGGCTCCAGGCCCACTTCCTTGAAGGTGGGCACATTGGGCAGCACCGCCAGGCGTTCAGGCGCGGCCACCACGATCGGTACCAGGCGGTTGTCCTTCACGAATGGCAGGGTCGAAGGCAGATTGTCCAGAATCATGTTGACCTGGCCCGCCACGGTGTCGTTGAGCGCCGGGCCCGCGCCACGGTAGGCGATGTGGGTCATCTGGATGCCGGTCAGGCTCTTGTACAGCTCCATCAGCATGTGCTGGATGCCGCCGGTGCCAGACGACGAGTAGGCGTACTTGTTGGGGTTCTTCTTGAGCTCGGCTTCAAACGCCTTGTAATCCTTGGCGGGGAACTTGGGGTTCACCGCAATGATGTTGGGCGTGGCAGCCACGTTGATGATGGGCGTGAAGTCCTTGATCGGGTCGTAGGCGATCTTGGGGTTGATGGCCGGGTTGGTCGCCACCGTGGAGACGGTGGCAATGCCCAGGGTGTAGCCGTCAGCGGCGGCGCGTACGGTTTCCACCGCACCAATGGTGCCGCCTGCACCACCCTTGTTGTCCACCACCACGGGCTGGCCCAGTTCCTTGCCCAGCGGATCGGCGATGACGCGGGCGATGATGTCGGTGGTACCACCTGCAGCAAATGGAACGATCAGGCGGATGGGCTTGTTAGGATATTTGGAATCCGCCAGAGCGCCCGCGCTGAAGGTGGTTGCTGCTGCAGCGATCAGGGTCAGGCCCACAATAGAGCGACGTTGCATGAAAAATCTCCTCTTTGAAGTAGTGCAGCCATACCTGCAATGCGAACGGATGGTCCGCATTCCCGGCGGCTGCGCAATGCTGTTTGGCACAGCGCGTTTTATACCGGATAAATGCTGCCGCAACGATGCCGATATCACACCAAAAGATGGTGATTTGCCCTAACCGCTCAGTCAAACCGGCAGCAAATACGGCGCATGGCACACATCTTTGAGAGTATGGACTCGGGCACTCTGAACGTGAAAAAGCGGCGGGTATTGCCACCCACCGCTTTGCACCTGTTGATTGATATCGGTCAATCAGTCGAGCTTGAGGCCCTGCTTGTCCACCACCGCCTTGTAGGCGGCGTATTCGTCCTTCATCTGCTGGGCAAACTGTTCAGGCGTGTTGCCCAGGATGACCGAGCCGGTTTCGGCAATGCGCTTTTGCACGTTCGGGTCTTCCAGGGCCTTGCGGGTGGCCGCGTTCACCTTGTCGACAATGTCCTTGGGCAGGTTCTTGGGGCCCACGATGCCGTAGTAGGCCGAGCGGTTCACCACAGGTGCGCCCACTTCCGCAAAGGTGGGAATGTCGTCCATGCCCGCTACGCGGTTGGTCGCAGCCACCACAATGGCGCGCAGGCGCTTGTCCTTGATGAAGGGATAGGCCGACGGCAGATTGTCGAAAATCATGTTGACCTGGCCTGCCACCGTGTCGTTCAGGGCCGGGCCGCCACCACGGTACGGAATGTGCACAACGCTCACGCCGGTCTCGGCCTTGAGCATTTCCATCAGCAGGTGGGCAATGCTGCCGGGGCCTGGCGTGGCGTAGGAATACTTGCCGGGATTCTTCTTGAGTTCGGCAATGAACTCCTTGTAGTTGTTGGCCGGAAAGCTCGGGTGCACGGCAATCACGTTGGGCGTGGCAGCCACATTGATGATGGGCGTGAAATCGCGCTGCACGTTGTACGGCATCTTGGCGTTGATGGCTGGGTTCGTCGCCGTGGTCGATACCGTGGCAATGCTCAGTGTGTAGCCATCAGAAGCGGCGCGCGCGGCTTCCGCAGCGCCTACGGTACCGCCCCCGCCACTCTTGTTGTCCACCACCACGGGCTGGCCCAGGGCTTTGGCCAGCGGCTCGGAGATGACGCGGGCAATGATGTCGGTAGTGCCGCCTGCAGCAAACGGCACGATCAGGCGAATGGGTTTGGTCGGATAGGCGTCTGCGGCGATGGCGCCGGTAGTGGCGGTGGCTCCCAAAGCCAGTGCCATGGCCAGGCACAGTCGGCGGTTGATCATTTCTTTCGGTCTCCTGGGTCTGGCCATTGGCGGGCTCTGCACGCCCGGGCCAGGTTCAATACAGCGAAAAGAGCCACCTGCGCAGCCCCATTCGCATTCGTAGCGCAATGCTAGCGGCATTGGCTGGCCATTTCGGGTTGCAGGCAAGGCTCGCGAGCCAGTGTTTTCCCGTAGCCGTGCTGTGGGGCCGGGCCTTGTCTGGCTGGAAACCACGACCAGCCCCCAGCCTATGCGACAGCCCGGGCGTTGCGCCCGCACCTGATCCGCTATGCTTGCGGGCGTGAATTACGCCCAACTGCTCTTCCCCGATTTCTCGCTGATCCTCATCGGCTATCTGGTGTGCCGCTACACGGCGTTGAACCGGTCCGTATGGCAGCCGGTGGAAGGCCTGGTGTACTACTTTCTGTTCCCTACCCTGCTGTTCTATTCGATCATCCGCAGCCCGATCGACTGGCAGGGCACCTCCAGCCTGATGCTGGCCGGAGTCGGCACGGGCCTGAGCGCCGTGCTGCTGACCTATACGCTGCCGCACTGGCCCTTCATCGGCAAAAGGGTCAATGCGCGCGACGCCGCCGCCAGCGCACAGGTGGCGTTCCGTTTCAACTCCTTCATTGGCCTGGCGCTCGCCGAACGTCTGGCGGGCCCCCAGGGCCTGCAACTGATATCGGTGCTGATCGGTGTGTGCGTGCCGATGTTCAACATTGCCGCCGTCTACCCCATGGCCCGGGGCTCGCAGGCAGGCTTTGTGCGCGAATTGCTGCGCAACCCGCTGATCGTGGCCACGCTCACCGCGCTCATCTGCAACCTGCTGGGCCTGCGGCTGCCCACCGTGGTGGAGCCTACGGTGGCCCGCATTGGCCAGGCATCCATCGTGCTGGGGCTCATGTCTGCCGGTGCCGGCATGCAACTGGGGCTGCTCGCACAAGGCAAGCTGCTGAGCACATCGGTGCTTGCCATCCGCCATTTCGTCACCCCGCTGATCGCGCTGTGCGCCGCGCACTGGCTGCGGCTGTCGCCACAGCAGGCGTCCATTCTGCTGATCTTTTCCGCGCTGCCTACCGCATCCACCTGCTACGTGCTGGCCGCACGCATGGGCTATAACGGCGCCTACGTTGCCGGGCTGGTGACCTTGTCCACCATCTGCGGCATTGCGAGCCTGCCTTTTGCGCTGAGCCTGCTCGACTGGTGGCCGATTTAACCCCCTGCGAGGAAATCAGCGTGTACTTTCCGCTGTATCTGCACCATGAAGACCCTGCCCGACGCCAACCGCCGCTACGCCATACAGCGCCTGCTAGCTATCACAAGCATAGCTAGCAGCGCTTTGTGGATTAGCGCTTGTGGCAGAAAACTGCCCAAGGCCGCAGCCATACCCCCTGGTGCTACGGTGCTGGCGCTGGGTGATTCGTTGACCCGAGGGGTCGGCGCCTCGGCTGCGCAGGCCTACCCGGCCCTGCTGGCCGAGCGCACGGGCTGGAAGGTCGTCAACGCCGGGGTCTCTGGCGAAACCAGCAGCCAGATTGCGGCACGCCTGCCCGAGCTGCTGCAAACGCAACGGCCCGCGCTGGTGATCCTGTGCGCGGGCGGCAACGACTGGCTGCGCCGCAACAGCGCGCAGGCGGCGCAGGCCGAAATCGCCCGCATGCTGCAGTTGTGCAAGAGCCAGAGCGTGCCAGTGCTGCTGGTGGCGGTGCCCGAGCTGAACCTGACCGCCGCCCTCACTGGCCGCATGAAGGACCACCCCATCTACGAAGCGCTGGCCAAGGATGAGAAAGTACCGTTGCTGGTGGATGCCTGGAGCGAGGTGCTGGGCGATGACGCGCTGCGCGCCGACCAGGTGCATGCCAACGCCGACGGCTACGCGCGCTTTACCGAACTGCTGCAGGCGCAGTTGAAGGCATCGGGTTTTCTGCCTGCGTGAAACGCGCCACTAGAGCATGTTATGAACTCGCGCTCGTCGCGAGCCATGGCAACGCATTGGGCAACATGAGCGAAACAAAAACGAAGAGGCGCAAACCAACCAGCACCTGCGGTAGTCGTTCGTAACCTCGGCTCAAGCGTCGAAAGCGTGCAAGCCATCCGACACTGCGCACCACAACCCAGCGTCTGGGCAGCAGCACACAGCCTTTCTTGGCCTCGGGAAGTTGGATGATTTGAAGATCGACATCTTGCTCTGCGGTCTGACTCTTGGCGCCCTCACCCGTGTAACCCTGATCGGCCCAGGCGACTTCGACGCTTTGGCCTGTGGCTTGCTGCACCACCGCGCCGGGGTGACCCTGGCGGCCCTGCGCAACGCGAATGACAGAGCGCAGGTCGTTGACCATGGCCTCCAAACACCCTGCGTCCAACCAGCGACGTGTTTGCGGATACTCAGCCTCCCACGGAGAAAAATCGCCCGGCATCATGCGCCAAGGCGCCCAGCCCTTGCCATCCAGCGCAGCGCGTTGAAGACCTCGCGCAACCCGTGCTGCCGCTGAGGGGCTCGCTCCATGATCAATACAAGGTACGGCGCAGCAAAGCCCCATTCTTTATCTGTCACTACCGTCGGGTATGCCTAGCGTCTTGCCATTACATCAATTTACATCAGGCAAGGCTTTGTTGCACAAATCCGGGCCGCAGCGGTAGTAGGCTCGGATGATGAGTGAGACGAACTGGGGTCGGCGCAAGTACCGCACCACAAACTGG